>CAZPCO010000001.1:0-38925 GCA_964585025.1 uncultured bacterium
TCTATCAAACCGGGTGCCGGTGGCACCGAGTCTTCAGACTGGGCCTCGATGCTGATGCGCATGTATCAGCGTTACCTTGACGCTTCCGACCTCAAATACGAAGTGATCGACCTCCAGGAAGAAGAAACCGGCATTAAATCAGCAACTCTGCGCATCAAAGGCCAGTATGCCTACGGCTATCTGAAAGGTGAAAAAGGAGTGCACCGTCTGGTTCGCATTTCGCCCTTCGATTCAAATGCCCGCCGCCATACCAGTTTTACCGCTGTCGATGTCATGCCGATTCTCCCTGATGACATCGATATCGAAATCAAAGAAGATGATTTGAAACTCGACTTTTTCCGAAGTTCCGGCGCCGGCGGTCAGCATGTCAACAAAACCAGCAGCGCAGTGCGCATAACCCATCTGCCGACCGGTATCGTCGTTGCCTGTCAGATCGAACGCAGTCAGCATCAGAACCGCGAAGTTGCCCTTGGAATGCTGCGCGCCAAACTTTTTGAACTGCAGCAGCAGGAAAAAAAGAAAGAACTGAAGAATATATCTGGTGACATGAAGAATATTTCCTGGGGTAACCAGATCAGATCTTATGTTTTCTGCCCCTATACCCTTGTTAAAGACCTGCGTACCGGTCAATATACCTCGGATGTGCGTAAGGTTATGGATGGCGATCTCGAGCCCTTCATCAAGGCATATTTGAACTGGCATGCCAATGGTGAAAAACCGATGAACGTCACTGACGAAGAATAATGAGGTGATTGCATGCCTGATGTAACTGGGAAATGTGGTGGCTGTCGAAGTGGCAGCGCCATGTTCATGCTGCTGACCATCGTTGGCGTCCTTTACATTTTCGGCATGATGCTGATTGATTACATGACTCAGGAACGCGCTCAAACAGCGCGCCTGGGTGAAAGCATGCAGGCGTTTTATCTTGCTGAGGCAGCTGTCGAGAAGGGCATGATCAAGATGCGCGAGCTGTTTTCAGAAAAACTGCTTTCTGAAGACGGTGAGGTAAATGACCGGATTCTGGCACTGCTCGACATTGATCGGGCCGAAAATTTTTCGCTGCGTATCAAGATAAACGACGGAGACGTAATTCAGGGGGGCAGCGCCGAGGTTCTCGTCGAAGTTAACAACCTGCGTTTAACGCCTTTTAAAACCTACATCGACGAATACGAAGAAGTGCCCGCATCACTGAAGGTGTATCGCAAGGAAAACCGCGACACCTATGCTGATAAAGCCCTGGGCGGCTGGGAAGGCCTGCTGCGTTTCGAAGCCGTAGGCCGCTATCGCAATGCCGAGAAAAAAATCGAAGTGATCAGAGAGCTGAAGGTTACCGACCTGACTCCTCCGGCTGAGAATTATACGCTGTTTGTCGCCAGCCGCAAAGACGAATATCTGCGTCATGGTGAATTCAGGTGTCGTAACTGGAGCGTGGTTCGTGAACTCAAAGCTTTGATCGATGACATTGCCAAGAAGACCAGTGACGCGTTCCAGGAAACACTGGGCAATACGGCCGGTGATTTCTTCTGGGAACCAAATATGGCCAGCAACGTCGGTTTTGAGGGTGACATGAAGATACGTACTCTCAAGGTCATCAGAAAACTGGTCATGTCGGTTTCTGATCTCAAGATCAAAGACTTTGTCGATATTTCAATTCAGAAATTGCATCCGTATCTCTGGGGCAAAATTCGTACTAATGGGCGCCTGCATGTTTACCTGCCATTTTTTGCCGCCGATGATATTATCAACTATTTTGAAGATAACTCGATTTTCTCGCACCAGCGGCCTGAAATCGGCTATCTGTTCTGCAGTAACCAGCTACACGACCCATATCTGAGCAAATATACCTATTATGAAGGCGAAATAATCAGGTATTACCAGAAGCTCAAACCCTACGTGCTCGGTATTACTGAAACGCCTTACCCAAGCTCAGACCCCTATACCATCAACACCAAATTCGATTTCGTTTCACGGCATCCTGACAAACTCGAGCCCATGCAGCTCACCCGCATTCAGAAAGAAGCAAAGGACTATTGTCACGAATATATTGAAAAAGATCTTACCCTGCAGGGCAGTTACTCAAAACCTGCTTCAGTCTGGGGTCTGATTTATGTTCAAGGCGACCTGCACGTCGGGGGGCGCATTTCCGGTCAGGGAATGGTTGTGACCGAGGGCGACATCTTTATCGACGATAATGTCGTGCATGACAGCGCCACGTCGTTTCTTTCTCTCGTATCGTTGAAAGGTTCGATCAAACTGGCCAAAGGGCTCAACAATGCCAAGATAGAATCGGCTCTATATGCCAAAGAGAGCCTGGTTGGCGGTGAACAGGTCAACATCTTCGGTAATCTCGTAGTTGATTCGCTGAATCGCCAGAAGGGCGAAGAAGGCCCGTTGATCATGCCAAAACGTGTAGTAATCAATTATGATTCAAACCTCAAGGCTGAGGTCGGCAGTAACGTTTGTTTCAATATCTCAGATCTGATTACTACCCAGCGTGATCTTTAAACCTCAGCTTTTAACCGCACCGGCGGTAACCCCTGAAACGTAAGCCCTCTGGGCCAGCATGAAAACAAGCAGCGATGGAATTGCCGTGATGACGCCGCCTGCCAGCAGCACTCCCCAGCGCCCGAAATGCTTTGAGGTCAGCGAAACCAGCGCTACCGGCAGAGTGAACATCGGTTCGTCCTGCATGACCACCAGGGGATAGAGGAATTGATCCCAGGTGTAAATGAAGCTGGTTACCGCCAGACTGGCAAGTATTGGCCTGCAAAGCGGCAGAGCGATGTGGAGAAAAAGTTCACTGTCGCTGCAGCCGTCTGTTCTTGCAGCTTCGAAAATCTCATCTGGAAGGTCGAGCATGAACTGCCTGATCGCGAAGATGCCAAAAGCATGGGCGCATCCCGGAACTATCAAACCCAGATAGGAATTGAGCATTCCAAGCGTTTTAACGATTATAAAGACCGGAATCATTATCACCTGGCCTGGAATCATCATTGTCAGGATCAACATGAGAAAAAGGCGATCACGCCCGGGAAAAACCATTCTGGCAAAAGCGAAGGCGGCCAGAGCATTTATGATCAGCGAAAGAAACGTATAGCCGAATGAATGTATCAGGCTGTTAAGAGCAAATCTTGGAATGTTGCCGGTTTCAAATAACTGGCGAAAAGACTGAATCGACCATTGTCCGGGCAGATAACGCCAGGCAGAGGAATTCGTCTCGGTTACCGGTGCAATGGCTTCGGCAGTCATGAAAATAAAGGGGAGCATGGTAATTGCCAGAGTGAAAAGCAGAAATGCAAAAAACAGCCCTTCACGCAGTAGCCGCCGATTGCCTGTCGTCATAAAATGAAGCCTGAATGCCTTTTAAGGCATTCAGGCTGTTTATTCACCATCTTCCCTTGTTCTGTACAGGTGCCGGCTTATCTTCCTTTGGCTGTGGTGCCGGAAGTTCCGCTATCACTTTCAGAAGTTCACCGAACATCTTGTCGATAGTCAGTTTTGGATCATTGATTTCAATCGAAGCCTGGACGTTGTTGCCTGAGACTTCACCACGATTGTAGAGAAGCTTGATTTCGGCACGATTGTTGAGAACCTGGGCAAAGATTCCCTGCGGTTCTACGCCTTCTGAAACGTAGGTGTCGAGCCATTTGGCGACCGGATTGGGCATCCGGTTGAACTTTTCCATGCGCTCCTGGCGTCTTTGTCGGCCTTTTTCCATTTCATTTTTGAGGAATTCACGGCCGCCGACCATTACTGCAGCGTAGGCTTTATCTTTGAGCATCTGCTTGAAACCATCGTATTCGGTGCTGACTTCTCTGCCGCTTCTGGCATCGAGGTAGACGGTCAGGGCTGCAAGTGTTCCGAATGCCACTTTGGTTTCGTCGATAAAGCAAAGGCCGGCTTTTCCATCATTCGATCTGAAAATCGTCATATCGCCGGCTTTTTCTTCGGCAATCTCCTTGCCGGTTTTTTCTTTGATAAAACTCATGATTTTGTCGCGATTAAAAGTGCCTGACAAAACGACAACTGCGTTGTCGTCACGTTTTGTGGCACCCTTTTTTATCATGGCCTGAATGCGGGAAATATCCTTGAGCGGGTTAAATGCCGTAGCAGTCATGAACTCATCGATTTTCTGCCGGGCCATTGGTGGTAAAGGCGCAGTTTTTAGCAGATCTCCCAACGGCAGGGCCGAATGGTTGTTGACAAAGACTACAATGTCTGCACCGACTGGAATTGGTTCAAGTTCGGCACTCCAGGCCGGCATAACGAACAGTATCGAACACAAAAGGCAGGAAACGATTAAATTTCTGATCATGGTACCTCTCCTTTGAAATGCCTGATTATTCACCATAACCTTTAATACAGAAAAAATTCAAGGTGGTTCAATCGCATGGAAAAATAATCAGATCGCTGTTTGCAGGCTCAGGTCAGGAATTGCTGAGCTTGCGCCGCAACGACTGTTGCCAGATATTGAACAGAACGAAGAAAACGAACAATATGCTGATGACCGACGAGGCATAACCGAGTTCAAAAGATCCGAAAGCTCGGTTGTATGAGAAAAGCAGCAACGACATGGTTGCATCCTTTGGTCCGCCGCCGGTTAGAACGTATGGTTCGAGAAAGAACTGAATGTTTGCGACCGTCAGGCCTACTAATACCGCAAACAGGGTTCCTTTCAGGCCGGGAAGCGTGACGTGTCTGAATTCGTGCCAGGCATTGCCGCCATCGATGCGCACTGCATCATAAAGATCATGATTGATGAGCTCAAGGGCCGCGAGAATTATGATCATACTGAGGCCAAAACTTCGCCATATCGAAAAAACTATCAGAGCCGGCAGGGCAAGATCAGCATCGTTGAGCCAGTTGATCGGCGCGAAACCGAGCCAGTTGATCAATGAGTTCAGAGGGCTTTGCTGGCAGTATAGCCACCTCCAGGTCACCGCCGATGCCACTGTCGTTACCACTGAGGGCAGAAAAAGCCCCATGGCCAGAAGATGCCGTTTCCAGCCTCTGAAACGGTTGATGGCCAGGGCCAGTCCGAGAGCAATAAAAAGGTTGGCTGGCACTCCAACAAACAGATACACCAGAGTATTTCTGACACTTTTCCAGAAAACCTGATCATGATAAAGACGCTGAAAATTTGCCGCGCCAATGAACCGGGCACGTGCCGGGTCTGTAATACTGGTCGCGCCAAGGTCGGTGAGACTGGCTGTGAAAGCTACGCAGAGCGGCAGCATGCGAAAAACCAGGAGAATGAGAAGAGCCGGCAGCAGAAATCTGATCACTGCCCGTATCTGTGCTGTTCTGCAGGGATTGTCGATTTTGCCGCTCCACCCTCTACTGACATAAAAAAAGGTAAGCAGCAATGGGAAAAGCGTCAGGGAAAACCAGAATAATTTTCCGGTCAGCGGTGGTCTGACTGCCTCATTTTCTTTGATAATCGAGTTCATGGTTGTATTCATCAGCCTGACGAAAGCCGCTGCATCATCATTGCTGTCTAGAAAAGCGTCATATTGCTTGTAAAAGCGATCCCAGAAAATCGCCCATTCCTTTTCGTGAGGCGGCAGACGCGTATCGGCAAGTTGTTCGCGGAAAACCTGCATTACCTTGTCGTTTTTCAGCTCCGGAAGTTCCATAGCCAGACGGTTGGCTGGAATATCGCTGGAAATTTTGTACCAGCGGGCCTGAACTTCAGGACGGCTTAAATAGAGTATCAGCTTTTTTCCTGCGTCTTTGTGTCGGGAATCTTTAAATTGAACAAGGTTTGAGCCGCCAATGAATGAAGTCCCGCTTTTGTTGGCCGGCATTGGGCACATTCCCCAGACGCTTTTCAGACGATGCTGGTTTTTCATCAGGTCAGAGGCCATCCATGGGCCTGAAACAGCGACTTCATAAACTCCGCGATCGAACTCAGTGATATAGTCGAGGCCTGAATCGTTTGGTTTGCCGATGAAACCAGCCCGACGCATTGCTCGCTCATAGTTCAGTGCTTCGATCATCGCGTTTTCTTCAAGGGCCGGTTTATCTGCCTCAAGAGATGTAAACTGGCCGCCTGCCTGCCAGTAAAACATCTCGAAAGTAAAGCCCTGCAGACTGGCAAAGTAGCTGTTGGCGGTCTTTTTATCGGCCATTACCTGCCGGCCGAATCTGAGAAATTCATCCCAGGTGCGCGGAAATGTCGACCAGCCGAACTTGTCAAGGTATTCACGTCTGAAAAAGATGACGCGGGTATCGACATACCATGGGATACCGTAGTGACCATCAGCAAATTCGCAGGTCTTCAGGGACTCGGCAAAGAAGTCGCCTGGCTTCAGTTCATTTTGTGTAAACAGTGTCTGCAGGTTTTCAAGAGCGCCCATGGCATGAAAATCCCGCATCATTGTCGTTCCAAGCTGACAAACATCGGGTGGAACCCCGCCCAGAAAAGCGGTTACCAGTTTCTCGTAGGAGCCCCCCCATGAAAATGCCTGAATCCTGACTTTGATTCCGGGATTGTTTCGTTCGAATTCAGGCAGCAGTTGTGGAATGAACTCGGCTTCACCGCCCATGATCCAGACTCGGAGAGTAATGTCTTCAGCATTGCTGCTGCTGCAGAAAAACAGCAGGATCACGAGAAGCAGAAGGCAGAATGGCCTGCGGGGAATTCTCTCAGCCGGGCTTGTCATTGCTGAGCAGAACTGGTGGCGGTTTCTTCGCAACGATTCTGGTCGCCGGCGGGTGCGCCATGGTAAGTGCAATAGATGAGCAGATCGCCGCGCACCAGGTCGCCGGCACTTTCATACCGGCATTGCGGCGAGGGCTTTGGAAAGGGATGCTTCAGATAGTCCGGCATCAGCGGAGAATCAGGATTATTGAGCAGTTCAGAGGTTATGCGCCGAAGCGGATCGGTATGCTCGGCGTTATACATTTTCAGTGCGCCGCGTATCGCAGCCTGTGAATAATAGCAGTTTCTCAGCTCTTCACTGAAACTCCCCGGTGAGAAAACGAAACTGAGATAGCCCCTGGTGTTGGTCAGCAGGCAGAGACTGAAGCAAGGTGGATCTGCAATGAGTTTTCCGGCTCTGGAGAATTCTTCAGCAGTTGTACTGGCAATAGCAAAACAATTGCTGAAGGCCCTTATGTGACTTATCTGGCTGGCGAGGCGCTCGGCAGCCAGAGGCTCTGTCGCCATGCAGAGTATCAGCAGCAGGGTCTTCTTGAAATGGTTGGTCATATACCTAATCAGGGGTTGCTGATAAAAATTCGAAGCTGGGCAATTTTACAGTCTGACCCATTTCATTGATGACTTCATAGAATTTCCAGTCGGTGGTGCCATTGAAGGTAATCAGGCTGCCTTCTCTGATAAAGGCAGGAAAGCCGCCCTTTCGCGCAGCCAGCAAAAACAGCGGTTGATTGTTGTAATGGCTGTTGAGACGGTAATCATTGCGGTCGCGGTTCATATAATCAAGTTCATCTCGATCGAGTTCCTTGATCATCAGAAGAAAATCCCGGCCGTGCCGGTTGATTTTGCGGGCAATGTAACCTCGCCATTCGACGGTTATCGGGCCGGTAAAGCTTGTTTTGAAGCCGACGTCGGTCAGCTGGTAAAATTTCAGTTCAGTGGTTGCGTAATTCTTGCGTATGCTAGCGAGACCTTCGCGTGCCGGTCGCTGGGTTTCTTCGGCTTCCCGGATCTTGAATTTTGCGACTTCCAGCTTGCGGGCGGCATCACGACGCGAGCCTTCCTGAAGATTTCCGGTTTCGAGTGCCTGGTTGAAGAGATTGGCAGCTTCGTCGAAGTTGTTCATCGTGAATGCATGATTGGCGCGTAGATACAGATCATTGGCAAGACTTCCCGACGCTTCGGTCATTCGCATCTGCAGATTGGGGTTACCCGGGTTCATGGCGTTGGCGCGGGCGTAATAATCTTTGGCTTCTGCAGGTCTGCCCATGGTTTCGTAGATGCGGGCAATTTCGATGGCAACTGTGGCCTGAGGCTTGACCGCATAGTAGACCTGATAGTTTTTCAGGGCGTCTTCAAGAAGGTTAACGCGAGCGTAATTGCGGCCCAGCAGAAAATAGGCATCGTAAAACTTGTCGTCGACTCTGATTGCTTCTTCAAGATGTTTGATCGAGGCAAAAAGATCGCCATCGAGACTCATGGCTTTGCCCATCAGATAATGAGCACGCGGGCTGTCGGGATTTTTCTCGAGAATTGTCTGTAGAACCTGCATTGCTTCATCGACTTTGCCGTTGTCCAGAAGAGATTCTGCACGCGCTTCGCCCGCCGGTTTGGCGGCCTGGGCGGTAACTCTTACCGGAAGCGGCGGTAGTTTCAGTTCAGGGGTTGAATATGCCTGGGCCGGCTGGGTATTGATAGGCGGCAGGGCCGGGAGAGCCCTGACCGGTTGTTGTCTTGCGACCGGTGTGCGTGTTGGGGGCGTTTTCTGTATGGTTGGCGCCTGAGTAACCACCCTTGCCGGCTGCTGGTTAAGAGGTGGCAGGGTCGGCATCACTTCGGGTTCAAAATCAGATGGTGCCGTCTGGATTACTCTTGAACTCGGAACTCTGGACTGAACAACCGGCGCCGGAAGTTCTTCATCTGGCATGGAAGCCTGAGAACGCTTCAATTCGACCGAACAGCGGGCCATGCCGCGTCGTGCTGCAACCATGGAGGTGTCGAGCGAGGCGGCGAGGCGATATTCCTTGAGAGCTTCGTCAAAGTTGCCTGTCAGTTCGAAGAGGCGCCCGAGGTTAAAATGAACACCGGGGTGGCGAGGCGACTGCTCGTAAGCTTCTTTCAGCACCTGGTGAGCCTGTTTGTAGCGTTGCTGGTAAATATGATTGACGGCTTCTTCGACGAGGATATTGGTGTTGTCGAACGCCAGCAGACCTGGGCTGCCGGCAATCGAGACCATGGCGGACATCAGTAGTGTTTTCAGCCAGGCGTTTCTTTTCATGGGCACGGTCCTTGTTTTCACGTCGCGGTTTTGACTCGGTATAATCTGTTATGTTATCATCAAACCGTAATCAAACCTAGTGGAGGAAAGCATGTCTATATTTCGTTTCATCTGGTGGGCGATGGTGATCAGTATTTGTGCTTTTGCCGGTTACATATACGGCTATCTCTCCGAATAATCAGCTTGCTGAAGCCCGGTCGGAACCAGGTTCCGGCCGGGTTATTTTATGCCGGTATATTCATTGAAACGACCATGTTTCTTGAGCAGTTCAATATACTCGGCCTGCAGTTCAGCCACACCAAACAGCGCTGCCGTCAGGAAGTCCTTGCGGGTGTAGCCATGCTGACTGCTGAGTTCGGCAAAGCTGTGACCTTCTGCCAGCTGATCGAGTATTTTTTCGGATTTGGTCGGGGTCATTTTTTTCTCCTGTAGCAATTCTAATAATTTATCGGCAGATTGCAACTCAACCCGAAAACCTAAACGGGCATATGCAAACCTGTTTTATTGTCAATCTTCAGGAGCAAGCATGGAACAAGGATTGTATAAAGAAATCGGGGGAGCCCATTCCGACAGGCCGGAATTAGTACCGCCGCCGCCTCGTGAAACGTTTGTCGTTCGATTATGGGGGCTGCCTCTTGGATACAAAGACAATTTTATCTGCGCCCTGGTTTTAATAATGACTCTGGCGCTGCAAATTCGACTGCAGAACACCTGGTTCGGTGAAGGATGGCTGGTGTTCCCGGGGATCGTCACTTATCTGGCGCTGCGTTTATGGTTTCTTGCGCGTCGTTATCCAAGCCCCGGAGAAATTGTCATCGATGCTGACCGGGTGACTTTACCCCCCAGTATCACCGGTGATAAAAAAGAAGTGATTATTTTTGCCGACTGTTCTCAGGTTAATGCCGTCTATTTTAAAACCAGGGGAGGCAGTGAAAACGTCACCTGTATCGAGTTTGCAGTTTCGCTTCAGACCTGGCGGGTAAACTGGCTGGCGGCTGACCTGAATAAGTTCGAAAGAGTGCTGGTGCGGCGCGGGGTTCGGGTTGCCCGGGTGAGGGGCAGATATGAAGACATGATGAACAGAGGAACCCTGATCATTATGCTGTCATTGCTGCTCTATCTCGTCGTATTCTTTCTGTTGCCCGGGCTTGTTCATTGAACCCCTTTGGTAACCGCCGGCATCGATGCAGATTTGATCGAACCCCAGGCTGGCAAGTTGCCCGGCGTGCATTTTTGCAATATCCAGGGCCAGATGCTGCTCACCTTCGGCACTCTCAATACGGGCCAGCTTGCCATGATGTCGCAAACGACAGAAACTAAGCCCCGCCTGCTGCAGAATTTCTTCGCCCAGTTCAATCTGGCGCAGTTTTGCATCTGAAATTCGATTGCCGGTAGCGATGCGGGTAGCCAGACAGCTTTGCCCGGGCCGCACAATTTCACCGGCGTTGATTGATTGCAGAACCTCGGTAATCAGAGCTTTGCTGAATCCGGCAGCCTGTAATGGGCTGGCAATGCCGAGTTCTTCAATTGCCCGTTTGCCAGGCCTGAAATCGGCGTTATCGTCAGTGACCGAGCCTTCGCATAATATTTCACCCGGCAGAGCCTGACCAAGCAGATGCCGGAAAATCAGCATTTTGCAATGATAACATCTCTGTAGATCGTTAGCTGTGACATCTTCAGCCTGAAGCTGGTTGACCATGGTTTCTGTAAAAACCAGGTTTCGCCTGGTAGCGATATCTCTGGCAATGCGCAATTCTCTGCCTGACATGAAAGGTGAGTTAACCAGAACTGCCCGGTAGTGCTCCGGCAGCATGATGCTGGCGGCTAAAGCCAGAAAACTGCTGTCCATGCCTCCAGAAAAGGCGATCATGACCCTTTTGTATTGTGCAAAAAGGTTTTTCAGTCTGCCGACAGCATTTTGAGCGGGTTCGGAAAGTTTTGTGTTCAGGATTAATTCATGCATATGTGCCAATGATATCAGAAAAGCTGCCTGAATTTTGGCTGTTTGTGATATCATTCAGCCACCACAAACATGGGGGAAACCAAATGGGTCTCGATTCAGTGCATTTCAAGGCCAGTTACAGCTTTCTGGGCCTTCCAGAAGAAGACAGCAACTATGAAGATGCCCGTGCAGTCATCATTCCGGTGCCATATGACAGCACTACCTCTTATCGTGCCGGCACCCGCGAAGGCCCGGCCGCTATCATAACCGCCTCCAGACAGGTTGAACTGTATGATCTCGATTTGCAGTGCGAGCCGCTGCTGGCAGGTGTCCATACTTTTCCAGAGCTTGAACCCGACATGCAGGGTCCGGCAGCGACGTTGAAGAATATTGAAAATGCCGTCCGGGAAGTGCTCGCCGCTGGCAAATTCCCGGTCATGCTCGGTGGTGAACACAGCATCACTACTGCTCCTGTAAAGGCGATCAAAGAAAAATACGGCGATTCACTCTCAGTTCTGCAGCTCGATGCTCATTCAGATCTGCGCGATTCTTACGAAAACACGCCGTTCAACCATGCTTCGGTCATGCGTCGGGTATATGATCTGGCGAAGCTTACCCAGGTTGGTATTCGCAATACCTGCCGCGACGAAATCGAGTTTATCAGAAAAGTCGGTCATGATGGCATAATCTGGGCGAGCGAAATGGCCGACGGAAATATGGCCTGGGTTGACCGGGTTATGAAGCGCCTTGGCGACAATGTTTACATCACCATCGATCTCGATGCTTTCGATCCTTCGATCATGCCGGCAGTCGGAACTCCGGAACCTGGTGGCATGCTCTGGTATCAGACCCTGCATCTGTTGAATCGGGTTATCGATGAACGCAACGTTGTTGGTTTCGATGTCGTCGAATTGTGCCCGATTCCAGGCAATATTGCCTCAGATTTTCTGGCTGCCAAGCTGGTGTTCAAAATGCTTGGCCGCATTTTTAGAAAAAACGGCTGGATAGCCGGGGACGAATAATTTGACCATCTCGATACATTTTGCGCTTGTGGCTGCGGTGCTGGCGGCTTTTCTCGGCCGTCGCATCGGCTGGGCGATTCGTGCCTGGCCGGGTCATGAAGAATTTCATTGCGATTATCTTCATTGTGCTGATTGTGATGGTGGCGCCCGCCGTGGTTGTTATAATGCCGGTCGCGCCCAGGATCGCTTTTATATTGTGTTTTCAGCTCTGGTGGCCGGGTTGTCGGTCGTTTATTTCGGAGTGTCGATGAAAGCGCTGCTTTCCTGGGTCTTTTCGGTCAGCTGCATGATAATTACCATTGTCGACATCAGATATCTGATCATTCCAGATACCCTGTCGATAAACGGTTGCTGGACTGGCCTTCTCTACGCTGCCTGCTGTCATGGCTGGGTCAAACTTGGTTATACCCCGTCGAGTTATCACGTTGATTTTTTCGATTCATTGCTTGGCTTTGCCATTGGCGGCGGTTTCCTCTGGCTGCTGGCCTGGCTTGCGGTTTTGCTGTTGAAAAAAGAAGGCATGGGTGGCGGCGACGTCAAACTTCTGGCCGCCTTTGGAGCATGGGCAGGTTGGCAGACCGTTATCGGAACTGTGGTTATCGCGAGTTTTCTCGGCGCGGCCGGCGGTATTTCCAGTATTGTTTATCAGCGTCTGCGTTATCGTCGTGAATATCGGCCATTGACGCACATGATACCCTTCGGGCCATATCTCTGCTTCGCATTTTTATTCATTTTTTTCCTTGGTCTCGATCCCCTGCTTCATCTGCTCGATGCTTACCAGTTATGGCTGATGTCAGCAACAAACTGAAAGTCGTGAAAACATTCCGGGTTCTGCATGGCGGCGCTGTCGATGAAAGAAATGTTGACAATTGGGGTGTCAGTTGATAGACTCAGGAACCCAAAGTTTATGTACGAACTAAAGGAGTTTACAGGCTATGCTCGCCGGTTTTATTCAGCTGATTCATATTCTCGTATGTGTAGGTCTGATCGTAATTGTATTGCTTCAGGCCGATAAGGGCGAAGGCCTTTCCGGCGCTTTTGGCGGTGGTGCTTCTTCAACTGTTTTTGGTGAACGTGGCAGTGGTGGTTTCATGTCGAAACTTACAACTTCCATGGCCGTTGTTTTCATGATTACTTCTCTGATTATCGCTGTTTACATCCCCAGATGGGAAGAATCAAACCCCGCTCAGTATTCCGCTCCTGCTTCAATGCCGATGGCTCCTGCCGCTATCCCTGGCGGACTACCTATTCAGGTTCCTGATACCAGTGCTGCACCTGTAGCTCCTGCTGCCGCTCAACCGGTAGCCGCTCCTGTGGTTCCGGTAACTCCTGCTCCCGCTGCTCTTCCGGTAACCGGTGAAGCTCCCGCTGCAGCTCCTGCTCCGGCCGCCAATCCAAATAATTGACCGACACTTTCCTTTAAAAACCAGAGAGAGCTGCATCGACTGATGCAGCTCTCTTTTTATGCTCTGATCTTAGAGATTTTCTTTTTCGATCAGATCCAGGTCTATTGCACAGGCTTTCTTCAGAGAGAGTTCCTCTCCGCGTTTCCTGGCTTCCAGAAGAGCAGCTGTTACTCTGGCAACGTTTCCTCCGGCCAGACAATGCGCTTCAAGTGTGTAGATCAGATCTTCACGATGTTCAAACTGAAAATCTATTCCTGTCTGCAGTAATTTAATGGCATTTAGTATTATCAGATCAGGATTGACGCCGCGGATTCGCATACCGACAACCATTGCCGGAGTGATCTGCACTCTGGCTTCTCTGCCCTTGAAAATAAGGGTAAAGCGCAGATACCAGATCAGGAAAAGCACTGCCAGTATCTCGGGTAGAATCATCACCATTATCATGGTGGACAAACTCATAGAATTCCTTTCAAAGAGCTGAAGAAAAGGCCTGTCGAAGATTCTTCGACAGGCCTTTTAACGAGGGGTGCTGTTATTTGTGCTTCTTGATGTTGTAGAAGCTGTCGAGACCCATGAACTTTGCATCACTGCCGAGCTCTTCTTCGATTTTCAGCAGTCGATTGTATTTGCAGATGCGGTCGGTTCTTGAAGCCGAACCGGTCTTGATCTGACCTGCATTGGTGGCGACGGCGAGATCGGCAAGGGTAGTGTCTTCGGTTTCGCCGGAGCGGTGTGATACGACGGCGGTATAACCGGCGCGTTTGGCCATTTCAATGGCTTCAAGAGTTTCAGTCAGAGTTCCGATCTGATTCAGCTTGATGAGAATCGAATTGGCAATGCCTTTTTCGATGCCCATTTTCAGTCTTTCGACATTGGTTACGAACAGATCGTCGCCGACCAGCTGGATCTTACCGGCATTCTTTTTGGTGAGGTATTCCCAGCCCTTCCAGTCGTCTTCGGCCATGCCATCTTCAAGAGAAATAATCGGGTATTTCTTGGCCCAGCTCATCCAGTAGTCGGCCATTTCTTCAGAAGTCTTCTTTGATTTGTCAGACTTCTTGAATACATAGTGGCCTTTTTCATAGAATTCGCTGGCAGCCGGATCAAGAGCGATGAAAATCTGTTTACCGGCTTTGTAACCGGCTTTGCCGATTGCATCTATGATCAGTTCAATGGCTTCTTCGTTCGACTTGAGGTTGGGAGCAAAGCCGCCTTCGTCACCGACTGCGGTATTGTAACCTTTGGCCTTGAGAACGCTCTTCAGGGCGTGGAAAGTTTCGATGCCCATCTGCAGAGCTTCTCTGAAAGTCTTGGCGCCGGCGGGCATAACCATGAATTCCTGGAAATCAACGTTGTTGTCTGCGTGCGAGCCACCATTGAGAATGTTCATCATCGGAACCGGCAGAGTGCAGGCATTGGCGCCGCCGATGTAACGATAGAGTGGCAGGCCGGCAAATTCTGCAGCAGCCTTGGCGACGGCGAGAGATACGCCGAGAATTGCGTTGGCGCCAAGTTTACCCTTGTTCTTGGTGCCGTCCATCGCGATCATGGTAGCATCGATGGCGCGCTGTTCAACAGCATCCAGGCCTTCGATTTCGCCGGCAATGGTTTCGTTGACATTTTCAACTGCTTTCAGGACGCCTTTGCCGTTGAAACGTTTCTTATCACCATCGCGAAGTTCAACTGCTTCGTGTTCTCCGGTAGAAGCACCGGAAGGAACTGCAGCACAACCGTAAGCGCCGCTTTCGGTGATGACTTCGACTTCGATAGTGGGGTTACCACGGCTGTCGATGATTTCACGGGCCTGAATAGCATCAATAATAGACATGAATGCCTCCTGAAAAATTGATATCTGAAAACAGCCACAGTCTACCACAACCACTGTTGCATTGAAAGCATCAGGGTGAACTTGCAGGGCTTTACTTTTTTAACGCTTCTCAAGAATCATTGCCCGAGAAGGATGTTTGTTCTGATCGAAATGTTATCTGGCATGAAGATTCAATTTCCAGATTTTCTTACGAAGAGACAATACATGGTTCGAAAAGTATTTCTTTCGGCAGTCTTTGCAGGCCACCCCGGAAGAGAAACAGGAATTTCCTGCTCGGGGTAAAAGAGACTCAATGTTGAAGGCAATCTTTTGTTCTGAGCATGATTAGTTTGGGTTTTGCAGAGCTGTCCTGGGTTCATAAATGAAAAACGGCCAGGAAGTTGCAGCTTGCCTGGCCGTTGTCGCAAAAGGGGGGATCAGACTTTTGCGGTGGTGTCGGTTGCCTGGGCGGACTGGCTCAGATTGTAATTGCAATTGGGGCAGAATTTCCAGCCCTTCTTTATTTCACTGTTGCATCCGGGGCAGTTTTCGAGCGGGCGATCGACTTTTTCACCGCACCAGGGGCAGTTGCTGAATTTCTCTTCGAGGGTGCCGCCGCAGCCTCGGCAGGTATGGACCAGTGGCTGTTCAGGCCTGACCAGCAGGTAGACTACCAGGCCAAAAACGTTGGTGAAAAGTGCAAAGGTGGCCCAGAGGACCGGGCGGTTGATACGGCGTTCCTGGGCATCGGCGAGAACGAAGATTGGCGGTGCCAGCATCAGAAACAGGAAGATGGCCGGTGGCAGCAGTCGCAGCACGATCTTGAGGGCCAGCATGCCCAGCAGTACGACGCAGACGTAAAAGAGAATGTCCTTGGCGGTGAGATCTTTTTTGTCAGGGAATTTCATATGATTTCCTCCATTGAGTAAGCCTGCTTCAGCAGGCGAACATGCGCAAACTCCCGGAAAACAGCCGTGCTAGAAAGCCGGATTTTGGTTCACGCATCGGGTTGCGGTTAAGGTTCTTGAGCAGCAGCGGGGAACTGATCAGGGCAAAGATTCCGCCTGCCGCGAAGAAAGCCAGAAACAGCCCATAGTCATTGACCAGATCGATATTTGTAACAAGTCCATATTCGAGCAGCCAGCCATTGAGAGAAGGCTGGACAAGCAGAATTGAGAGCCAGATAACGACTGACATGCAGGCCAGATAAGAATATTGAACGATCAGCAGAGTTCTTGTCTGGTTCATCTGTCGCGGCGCAGGCTTCAATTGAGGAGTTGTATTGAGCCTGGCTTCAATTGCGATCAGGAGGTGAGCCGGCACAACTTCTGGAACTGCCGAAGACTTCTGAAGATGCGCGAGCGTCTGCTCCAGTTGATCGAACTCCTGGCGGCATACCTGGCAGGTGGTCAGATGTTTCTGAATTTCTTCAGGAACCTGCCCGGGCGGGCCACTGAAGTATTCAACCATGCGTGACTGCAGTTCAAGGCATTGTGGTTTGTCATTCATGAGAATTCTCCTTGAAGAAGAAGCTTCTTAACTTTTTCAGACCATAAAAAATTCGGCTTTTTACGGTGCCTGCCGGAGTCTGGGTAATCTCGGCAATCTCGTCGATGCTGAGATTCTCAAGATGTCTCAGACATACCGCCTGCCTTAGATCGTCAGGCAGACAATCGAGAAGTCTGATCGCACTTCTGGCATCTTCGTTGCGAAACGCCGAATCTTCAGGCCCTGGTGTATCCGTGTCGGGAACCGATTCATGTAGTTCCGCTTCGCGGGCCTGGTTCTTTGTTCGCTTCGCTTCGAGCCAGTTCAGGCAATGCCTGGTACCAACCAGATAGATCCAGCTCCGGGCACGACCTTTTTCCGGGTCGAACAATGGAGCATTCTGCCAGATGCGCAGCATCACTTCCTGAAATAACTCGTCGCAGTCAGAACTGCGGTTTCCGGCCATTCGTTTCACCAGGCGATAGATTGCTGCCGAATATTGCTGATAAATCTCTCTGAAAGCAGATTTATCACCTCGGGCAATGTCGAGCAGAAGTTGTTCGTCTGATCTTTTCATGGTCATTCATATGCTAATACAGGAAAAAATGTTCGTGGTTCAAAATATTCGCGAAAAATTTTTCGCCTAAAATGCAGATCCGCCCGAGCAAGACATAAAGCCTTGAACGGACGGATCTGTTTTTGCGTCTTAGAAACCAGCGTCGCACGAATCTCCACGCGTGCCACTGGGAAGATCGGGCAGTGCCGGCATCAATGCCGGAATTGAAGGTGTGCCCGGCTGGGCGCTTTCAGCACCCAGTGAATTCATATGCTGAATGAGCTGCTGTTTGATCTCTTCGGCACGCAGATCGCTGCCACTATGCAGGCCGCGGGCCCGTGCCCGGTAAACCATGTCGTTCATTTTCTGCTGCGAATCGGCCGGAAGTGGTGCAGTGCCCTCAATTACAGCCTGTGGACCCATCGGAGTGAGTGTCAATGGCATCGGATCGGAAGGCAAAACACCGCCAGGGGTCATTGGCGTCGGGGTAACCAGTCCAACCGGTGGTTGTTCC
Source organism: uncultured bacterium (assembly GCA_964585025.1). Lineage (GTDB taxonomy): Bacteria > Muiribacteriota > Ozemobacteria > Ozemobacterales > Ozemobacteraceae > Rifleibacterium. The sequence goes on from CAZPCO010000001.1 coordinate 17,675, forward strand.
GGCGGAGCCATGGCAGCCAGCTTTTTGCGATGTTCTGCCATTGCAAGTTCCCAGGTATATACATCAGGTTCATAGATATATGGGGCATTATGTTCTTTGATGCCCCGAATGAAAGTTTTATGATCGCGGTTGAAGACAGCCCGGCCTGTTTTCGCGTAAAGCCCGTCGCGAATCATGGTTTCTGAAAAGTCCAGGTATTCCATCTGCTCACGGTTTGAGCCTTCAAGAACAGCCTGAGCAGGATTGGGCATGCTGACCATAACAGCGCAGAAAGCCACCGCTGCCAGTCCTTTGACCATGAATTTCATCTGTAAGTGCATAATGCCCTCCGTAACCCGCAGGTAGATTTAACAAGGCGAGAATGTGTTCAAACCTTGTGGGTTTGTCAAGGGCATTTTTGTTTTCTCGTAAAATGCATTTGAAAGCCATAAGGAAGGCCCCCACAGAAGTTTCTGCGGGGGCCAGGGTAGAGGGGAGTAGATGCTGTCAGTTGATCTTGACTTCGATTGATCTGGGCTTGGTAGCTTCAGCGCGGGGTAAAAAGATTGAGAGTACGCCATTTTTGAGTTCAGCATCGATTTTTTCCTGATCGACACTTTCACTGAGTTCAAACTGTCTGAAATAGTTCGAGGGTTCGAATTCTCTGATCAGATAGTTGGTATCGCCGGCAGTGGCGTTGACATGACCTTCGATGCTGAGAATGTCCTTTTCGACAGAGAGCTTGAGACCAGACTTTTCTACGCCCGGCATATCGACAAGCACGTGAAGGCCGTTTTCTTCTTCATAAATATCGGTAAGCGGTGTTACATAAGCTTCTGGATGCCGGGTAACTTCGCGTTTAACGATCTGTGAGTCATTGTTCTGGGTTGCGGGAATGGTTTTTTCAGCCATGGTAGTTTCTCCTTTCATACTAAGCGATTGATCAGAGCTTGATTTCGATCTGGCGGGGCCGGGCTTCTTCTGCCTTCGGCAGGGTGATTTTCAGAATGCCGCTGTTGTATTCAGCCTGAACTTTGTCCGGGTCGATCGGATTTGGCAGTTCGATAGTGCGGGTGAATTTGCCGGCCGAGCGTTCGTTGCGGTGGAATTTGTCACCGTCGACTTTGACTTTTGCCTTTTCACCGCTGATCGTCAGTTTGTCGCGCAACGCGGTAACTTTGAGGCTTTCGGTGTCGAGGCCAGGTGCAAGAGCTTCTACCACAATATTCTGGTCATCTGATGAAATGTTCATCATCGGAAAGTGTCTGGCCGAAATGCCCGGAAGAAAAGCCATGCGGGGCCAGCCGCCGACCGAATTGAGCCTTGAAAGTTCGCCGAGCTGTGACTGCAGCTGATCCATTTCTTTCAGAAAATTCCAGATATTCATATTTTAATTCCTCCTGTTTTAACGGGTGGTTTGGATTACGTTACGCCAATGTATATTGCAACCAGCGTGCCAACTTTTAAAATTCACTGTTGGTGCTGGTTTTACCTTTTGGCCTGCAAAAACCGGGTGTTGCATGCAACGTTGCAGCAGCGTCGCAGCGTTCTGATTTTATTCGATATAGAGTTCAGGCGACCTGACAGTACCGTTAACCGGCATGCTGTCCAGGCTGAAAATGGTAACGAATCCTGGCCGGGTATCTATTTTCGGGTCGGCCATGATAATCATGCCGGGGTCTTCCCAGGTGCCTGTCTGTTTCAGAGTTTCCATTCTCAGTTTGATAATTTCGGTAATATCGAGGATGGAAATGCTGTCGCCGGCCCTGATGATGCCGTGACTGCAGACCTTGTCGCTGAAGTCACCACCTTCTGTATGCCAGGTCAGTAATGGAGCCGAATAATACCAGTTGCAGCCGTCATCTGCGGTGTCCCTGTTCCTGAATCGGCCCGTGCCTTCCTGAAATGGGCGAAAAAGCGGATAAATGACGACAGGAATGTCTATGCCATGAGCGTTTTTTATGCTCCTGATCTTCAAAAAGGCCCGGCGCAGCTTGAATCTGTTGATGTCTACCCCGGCCATAGCAAATGCCTGGCTGATATCAAACTTCAAGAGATAGCGCAAGGTGGTTGGTCCGCCCCAGACTCCAATTTCACCGCTTGTATCGGCGCCGGCATTGCTCTCTGTCGGCCAGGCGCGGTTCTGTGCCTGTGGGTGGCGAATAAATGCGTCAGTACCGGTTCTCACTACGACCTGGCCCCGGCGGGTACGGCCGGGAACGAATGGCCAGCGCAGCAGCTTCAGGCATTTCGGACATTCGACTGAACCAGAATCTACCGGGTATGAGCAACCTGGGCATCTGGTCAGAGCTTCGACACCAGAAACCGCAAATAGAAGAAAGAGAAGTGCCAGCACCAGCCGTTTCATTCTGATTTTGGCGTTAACTGTGGGTTCTGCTGAGCTTCGATCTTGATGCGCGCCAGCATTTTGCCTGCATAGATGCCCTGCTGGCTCTTTGGCCCTGCGGACTTGGCAATCTTGGCAAAAACCTGTGCCGCTTCACGGTAGGCTCTCCGTCGATAGTAAACCATGCCGAGATTGAGCCTCAGCGTAATGTCTTCAGGGCTGATACTGGTGGCCATCACGTAGGCTTTAGTGGCATCGATAAGCTTGCCGGTTTTGTAATACAGATTGCCAAGAGCGGAGTATACATATGCGGCGCGTGGGTTGATCTTGACCGCATCTTTGAGAAATTTTTCGGCTTCGCGGGTTGCACCCTGCCTCATCTGCTTCATGCCTTCATTGAAGGCTTTCTGGAACATTTCCTGCTGCTTGCGGGCGTTTGCGATAGCCTTTTCAGTCTTCTTGAACTCTTCGGGGGGAAGAATAGATTCCAGGGCCGAAAGCGCATCACGGCTGATCACCGGATCCTTGTCCTTTAGAGCCTGTATCAGCACTGTTTTTGCTGTGGCGGCCTTCATGATACCCAGGCCTCTTATTGCGGCGCGGCGCTCATCCCAGTTTGATTCCGGCTGTGCCAGCCTGATCATTTCGGGGATTATTTCCGGATTGCCGAGTTCTGCAAGTGCCTCGATGAATACCTGTCGCGAATCGCTGTCTTTTTCCCGATCAAAGCGCTTTTTCAGCTCTTCATAACAACGCGGGTGAGTTGTGCGGGCCAATGCCCTGATAATATGATTCTTCAGGTCAAGTGTGTCTTCATCGAGCAACTTCAGTAGATCGATAAAGGCACGGTTAACTCTCATTTCGCCGAGAATTCTGATTGCCTGAAACTTCAGCGACCATGATTCGCGCTGCAGGGTCGATATCAGACCGGGAACGGCGTGGTCATCTCCGATCTTTCCTAGAGATATGATGGCGGCCATTGCCAGGTCTTCATCATCGTCTTCCAGAGCTTCACTGAGGGCGCTTACAGCTGAGCTGTCGCCTAGTATGCCCAGAGTTTCAGCTGCCGCAATACGCGCCGGCCAGTATTCATCTTTGAGGTGTGGTTGAATGGCAGCACTGTCGTCTGCGACACCAATCTGGCCAATGCTGAGAATTGCCTGTCTTCTGATTTCTTCGGATTTGCTCTGTAACAGCTGCATGATTTGTGCCCGGGCTTCCTTTCTGAAGCCAAGCAGGGTTCGGCGTATCCAGTAATTTACATGTTCGTCGAATTTTCCGAGATTTTTGCACAACCGCGGTACGATCAGGTCTGCATTCATGCGCTGAAAAGTGTTGCAGACGCTCTCGAGCAGACTGCGCTTTTCGCTTTTAAACAGGGCAAAAAGATCGTCGATTATTTCGGCTCCGTAGTTGGCCAGTGCTTTTTGAGCTGCATCACGTATCGATTCAGAAGTGTCTTCCAGTGCTTTGAAAAGCAGCGGCAGCGAGATTCCTGACCTGATTTTGCCGAGTGATCGCAATACCCAGTATCTGGTTTCGGAATCAGCCGTATCTGTGGCCAGTGCCGATAGTTCCATGAGAGCGTCTTCACCATAACTGCCAAGCACATCGGAAGTCGTTTTTCTTATGGTCCAGGATCGGTCCTTAAAAAGCCTTACCAGGTGTGTGTAAACTCCGTTCGGCTTAATGGCACCAATCGAACGGAGTGCCCAGTAGCGGACATCCTCTTCAGCTGAATTCAAGGCCTGAAGAAGGGTGGGCACCGCTTTGCCGCCGAAGCGGGAAATAGCCTGACAGGCGTGTTTTCTAACTACCCAGGCCGGGTCAAGAAAACGTTCGACGATATGTGGCAGTGCGTCGGCATTGAGATAAAAGCTCATGGCTTCAAGAGCGGCCATGCGAATTTCAGGGTCGGGGTCGGAGAGAAATTTTCTGATTTCAGGGTAGGCACTTTTCTCATGCATCTTGCCGAGAATTTTGATTGCCCAGTAGCGTCTTTCCTTATCCTGACTTTCAAGGGCGGAAACTAGCGGAAAAACCGCTTCGCTGCCCATGTCTGTAAGAGCCTGTGCTGCTAACGCTCTTCCCATCCAGTATTCGCTCGAAAGCGAATCCATGAGATATGGAATCGAATGGGTACCGAAATCTTTGAGTATCTCGTAGATCAGGTCTCTAATCATTTCGGAGGGCTGTGACAAGGCTTCGAAAAGTTTGGCCGCTACATTCGGGTCGCCAATTTCGCGCAGAGCCCGCAAAGCGGCGATTCGCACTCCTATGTCACGATCCTGGAGTTTTTCCAGAAGCAGTTTGGTGTGGGTTCGGTCACGCAGATGGCCCAGGCAGATGGCAGCCCAGAATCTGACGTTGGCGTCGTTGTCTTCGATCGCAGATTTGAGAGCTTCGCTTGCTCCCTTTCCCATTTTTGCGATCGCCATTGCTGATCTCGACCTGATTTTCCATGATTTATCGCCAAATTGCCGGATCAACAGAGCCATGCTGGCGCGCGGATGTCTGGAAAGGCTGCGTGCTGCCATGTTTGCAACTTCGTCGCGGGCGTCGCGCATCAGGGTCATTAAACCTTCAGTGGATTCAGCGGTGTCACATGACCCGAGAGCATGTGCGACACGCAGTCTGACATCTGCAGATTTGTCTCTGACGAGTGGCAACAGAAGGTCGGCAAGATTGCCCGGATTGATGAGACCAAGAGCTTCAATTGCGGCGCAACGAACCTCGCGTGAACGGTCGTGCAGTATGCCGGCGAGGGGTTCCACGGCAATTGGTGTTTTCAGTCGACCCAGAGCTTTAACGGCTTTGAGACGCTTGGTGATCAAAGTTGACCTGAGATCGGTCACCAGATCTTCGATTTCCTTCTGAATCTGGGTATCAACCTTGAAAGGAGTCTTATCGCTCATACTCGACCTCACTGCTGGAAGAAGAATTGCATCAGGCACCCCGCCCGGCAAATAAAATAACATTATTCATTCAATATTGCTCGACTCTTTTGACAATATGTCGCCAGTGCCTATCCTTTTGCGGCTTTTGCACAGGTGTTGACCAAAAAAGGTTTAATCTATATCATGGCCCTGTTATGACCTTGATTAAGGGGGAAGTTATGAAAAAGCTTTCAATCGCTTTATTGTTCACTGCTTTCATTTTCGCTGCCGCCTTTGGCTGGGCTGCTGACATCAATTCCGGCATTTCTGATGACGTCATCGCTGCCGGTGATCCGCCAATCACTGGTTATGCCGTTGACTGTCATATCAGAATTCTTGAATTCATTCTCGGCACCAGAATGACCGTGGCCCAGAAAGAAGTCTTTCTTGCCGCAATCAAGGAAGAAAGCGCCGCCATGTCCCGGGAAGACCGCGAAAATTTTCTGCAGGCTGTTGAACTTGCCGATTCGCTTTCGCAGCTCGATGAAGAAAATCGTGAAATCATCCGCAGTGATCTCGAAAAGGATTTTATGGCAAGTGCCGGCGAGTTGAATGATGATCCGGCCGGCCAGCAGTTTATGAAATTGAAGAATGAAAGTTTCAAACTGGTTTTGGATCAGGCTGAAGCTAATGTTACCAACCAGTCTGTCGAAGCTCTTGCTGAATATCTTGCTTTTATTGCGCAGCCAGATAAGCCGGCCTGGCCTGATGTTAAAGCTCTGGATGCCATCAAGGTCAGAGTTAAGGCGGGCTTTGCTTCATTTTCCGTCGACGAACGCAACGCTCTCGATGATTTTCAACTGACCTGGTATTTGATCAGAGCCGCCTGGCAGGGTACTGCCGATGCCGCCAAAAAGGATGCCTGGCGCAAGTCTTTTGCCACTGTTGGCCTCAAGGCAGGCGAAGCTCCTGAAGTTGCCAAAATCAAGGCTGCAATTTCTACCGACATTTATGGCGATATGCTCGATGCGGCCACTCAGATGGGCGTAGGCCCTCTTGAATGGTCTGCCAGCACCACTGCAAGAATCTGGTAAGGGGGTTGACATGCCTTCCATTACCATGAAAAAGAAGTATCACGTCAGGGAACTGGTCGGTGCGACCAGTCTGGGTGAATACTATCTGATTGCCGACCCCGATAACGACCGTGGCATAGCGGTAGTTGAAGAGCGGACCGAGTGGTCGCAGTTGATTGCCCGAGCCTTTCTGGACAAAGCTTTTCTTCCGGTTGAGCTGGTGATGAAGAACGTTGACGGCGCTGAAATTCTTAGAATAACCAAGCCCGCTTCACTTCTAACCTCGGCGTTTACCGTGCGTAATGCCGATGGCAAGGTGCTCTGTATTTTGAAACATCGGATTTCATTGTTCAGACCCTGTGTTGCAGTGGAGGATGAGCGTGGTCAGACCCTGGGAAGCATTGAAGGTTGCTGGAAGTTTCGATTGTTTCAGTTCAGAGATACCAACGGCAACCCGGTATCGACGATCAGGCATCTGTATGGCGGTATTGCAAGAGAGTTGCTGACTACCGCCGATGATTATGAAGTCGACATACATGCCGATTCATCGATGACCTTGATCAGCCTTGCGGCGACGATCTGTATCGATTTTATGTTCCACGAAGGTTGACAGGCATTAGTCCAAGTTGTTTTGCCCGGCGCCTGGCCCAGTAATGGGCCAGGCGCCCGCTTATATCAGCTGCTTTGAGAGCGATATTCAGATGAGCTTTGGTGAATGGTGTCAGGTATGCCAGGTTGATCATTTGCCGGTAAAGGGAGTTGGCATCAGGGCAGGAAAAAAATATTTCGGCATTTGTGCCCTGCATTTGCCAGCGTTTGCGCAATTTTGCCGCGGCGGCTTCGCCATCGCGCATGCTTATTACCGCATTGAATGGACCTGAAAGTTGAAACGGCCGGCCCTGAATCTGATCGATTGCCTGTGCTGCCGCATCAGCAAGCCGGGTACGTATTTGCTGCGCTCCTTCATGCAGAGGTTTGTCGACGACAAAAGTATGCATGCCTCTGATGGCATCGGCTGCCTGCCTGCATGCGACTCCGCAACCTGAAAAAAAGGCAGGTATCAGACCGGCGGGTGCCAGTGACGAAGCAAACAGCTCTGCTTCGGTAATCGGTTGGCCATTAACTGTCACTGAGGCGAATTTTGAAGTCAGCGTGTGGGGCAAAAAACCTTCAGTCCCGGATGCAGCATGCATTCCGGTCATGATGAGGGTGTCGAAACCTTCAACTGTTCCAATTCCAACTATGGGTTCGGCCTGATACCCCTGATCGAGCTCTATGCGACTGTCGATAAGCTCACGAAACAGGTTATAACCAGTGCGGTGAAAGTCCTTGACTCTTATTTTCCCTGCTCCGCCGCTCAGAAGACGCTGCCCGAGACAGTTAATGTCATGAGACATCTCGACGCAGGCTCTTACCCAGCCATCGTTGAACAGTTGTGCGTCAGAACGCTGCAGACAGCCTGTCGATCCTTCGATATCGGCAATGACAAAAACCGAGGTCATTACTGATCTTTGACCTTTTGAAAGCGAACTTCATCTTCGAGTCTGGTAAAGCCCTGGCCGATCACCTGGCGTGCATCGCCGACAATGACAAATGCTTTTGGGTCCTGATCATAAATTATGCGTCTGAGAACCGGCAGTTCCCCTCGACGTACCGCAGTCAGCAGAACTCCAACCGGTTTGCCCGAATACATGCCGATTCCTTCGAGGCTGGTGACACCACGATGCAGTTCTTCAATGATGGCCCAGCTGATCACATCTGACTGCTTTGAAATAATTATCACGCTTCTGAAAACTGACATGCCTTCGAGAACCGTATCGATGACGGTGCTGGTGAAGAAAACGGTTATAAGGCCATACAATGCGAGCTCGGTTCCGAATGACATGCCGGCCAGACCGGTGACGACAATATTAGACACCAGAGTCACGTCACCGATGGGTATGCGATATTTGAAGTGGAGAATCTGGCTGACTATATCCATGCCACCGCTTGTGCCACCGGCTTTGAATGTGATGCCGATGCCGATGCCAGAGATGATGCCGCCATAAAGACCGGCAAGTATGGGGTTGGTCGTCATCGGGGCAACCGGAAAAACATTCATCATGAGTTCAATGGCAATCGAGTTGATGATGATCGAGAACAGGGTTTTCCATGCTGAACCTCGGCCGATTATCTTTGCCTGAAGGGCAATCAGGATGACATTGCATACGAGAATAGTGATACCAACCGGCATTTTGGCTAGAAAAAACAGGATAGTTGCGATGCCTGAAATGCCGCCTGGAGCGATTTTGTTGGGAACGGTAAATGCAACCATGCTGAATGCAAGCAGGATTGCGCCTAAGATCAGGTAGAAAATATCAAGAGCTCGAACGGGTTCTGATGATTTTGCCATGCAATCTCCGGTAAAAGGTTCGAAAATTGCGGGCATTCTAGCACAGAAGAAGAACCTCGACAATCGCAGGCTTTATTATCTCAGTGGTCTATGCTTGATTTTACCTGACGATTAAGTTAGGATAAGGCCTAAAAGTGGTGCAAACCGTTTTCAGTCTTCGGTATTGAATTGTCCTCGGTAGAAAATGACAAATTTGCAGTGGCTGCAGTTAAGGGTGAAGTATGGGGTTTGGCGACCGGTATGAGATCTGCGAACCATTGGAGCATTGCATTGCGGGCAAAGCATATCTGGCCTCCTGTTTTTCTGATTATATTTTTACCTGTCCTGATAAATATATCGGCATAAATTTATGAAAACTTTAGGGCTTTTCAATTTCCCGAAGAAAGATTACCGCTCCGGCAAAATTTCGCTGAAAATTGCCGGCGGCATCGTTGCCGGTCTGGTCATGTTACTGCTGGGGTTCTGGTTGTATGGCTTCCCGCAGCGGCAGGCATATGCGATGGCGGAAGCAAGGTCGCAATCGGTTATTGAACTAGGTGCTGCTGCCGCAGTAAAACCCGTTCTCAACGTAAGAAATTCGCTGACTCTACTGTCTAAGTTACCGGTTTTGCGCGATATCAGAGCCGAAGGCTTTTTGACCCCCGTTATTGTGAGTTCCTGCAAGGACATGAGTCTGCTCATCGATTCTTTTGAGCTGCCGGTTGCCGATTTGTGGAACACGTTTTCCGGGGTGCAGCACAGTATCGCTTACTGGAAAGAAATCCCCGATGCCATGATCAGGCGTTTTTTCAGGATTGCCTGCTTTCAATTGAGTTCCTCAGAAGATGCTGGTGATGTTTTTTTTGCTGAAGTAAAATCGGCTTCTGAAGAAGACCAGCTTCGCATACTTGAGGTAACCCAGCTGGTACCGGGCACTCTGCAGCTTTTTTCCGACATCGTCGAGCATGTTTGTCTGCCGATGCGGCTCATGGCAAATGCGGTCGATAAATTACCCGGGTTCTGCTCCGGGCGGCAGCATCTGTCGCAACCTGTTGAAAACCTTTTTGCTCTGATGCTTGATGAAGGTCAGATTCGGACTCTGGTGCTTAAAAACCTCGACGGTGATGTTCTGGCTGCGGTTGGTGATGTTGACCTTATTGTGGGTGATTCTGACAATCGTGACTGCCGTGCCATCAGCAATGGCACGCCGTTCTTCTGCGGCCCGGTGTTTTATGATCAGCAAAGACATCGACCGGTATGGTGGGTCGCTGTTCCAGTGCGCAATGATTTGAGAGAGCCAGTTGCCTGTCTGACTGCCATGGTTGATATTTCGTATCTCAGTCAGCTTGCCGATATCATGACTTCTGGCCCGGATCGCCTGATTTTTGTGGAGCGCAGTGGCGTGGCTATCGGGCATCATGATGATCAGTTGGTCGCTCAGCAGGTGAATCTCGGTATGTCATTGCTCCCGGTTTCTCAGATCGAAGAAAAACCGGTTTTGACGGTGATTCGCCGCAATTACCGAACTCTTCTACAGACGGCGGCATCGATAAAAGCCTCGGGGCATCGGCATTTGCCCGACTGGTTCGTGTACAGCCAGGTCGACCTGACTTCTATTACTGAGTCGGAAAGCTTTATTATTCTTGTCTGCGCGATTCTTCTTGCTGCTATCGGCATCTATGTTTTATCCTGTTGCGTTGTTAATGTATTGAATTCACCTCACGAGGAAATCTGAAATGACGGATCTGCGTCGGCTGTTTATGGCACTGACTGTGACCTGCAGCATCAGTATGGTTCCAGGGCAGGCTCTTGCAACGAGGAAGGCGACGGATTTGATGTCTGAAGCCCTCAAACAGAGAGCTGCCGGTAACATCAGCGAAGCGATAAGCGGTTTCGAATATGCTTCAGAACAGGCTGATAACGATACCCAGAAGAATCTGGCGCGTTTCATGCTCGGCGACTGCCAGCTCGAAGCCGGGAAATATGCCGATGCGGCAGACACTTTCACTGTCTTGAGCGAAACGGTTAAAACATCTGAAGAGAAAGCCGAAGCTCTTTTTCGCCTTATGCAGGCACAAACAGGTCTGGGTAATCGCAGTCGTGCCAGGTCGCTTTATTCACAGCTGCAACGTCAGCATTCCGGAAGCCCATATTTTGAACTGGCAAAATCCTTTATGACGACTGAAGGCATAAAAGATGCCATTGAAGAAGACCAGGAGCCGGCAAAACCTTCGACTGCAGCTGCTGTCGTGCCAGTCCCCACGAAAAGGGCGGCCAGACCGGTTGCAGATGATAAACCTGTTGCTGAAGTAAAACCTGTTACTGCCGTTAAGCCGGTAACTGCTCCTGCCAGACCAGTTTCGGAACCTGCTCCTGAGCCGGTTGTTGCTGATGCGACCGATGCTCTGCCTGATGAATATGCTGAAGCTGCCCCTGAAAACACCGATGAAACCGCCACTGAGCCTGTGGCTGAACCTGCCAGACCGGCAAAGATGATCGAAGAAAAACCGGTCGCAAAAACAGTTGAGCCGGCTAAGGTTGCCAGGACTGTCAGCCCGGGCAAAGACCTTACCAGACCATCGGGGAATACAGGAAAACAGAAAAAGGTTGCGGCTGAGACTACAGCTGTATTAAGGGAAGTGTTGCAGGTTGAAACCGTTTCAGGAGCAGCCAAAGACGAACTGGTAGGCAGAATTCTCAGCCTCCAGGATTCATTGAAAGATGGTCCGGAAAAAGCTGGCATGGATCAGGTTCTTCTTGATCTTGCCGAAGCGACTGCCCGCTTTGGCGAACTGCTCGAAGCCTGCAAAACCTACGACAAAATATTGACGCACCACCCGGCTTCACCTCTTGTTGAAAAGGCCTATTTTGAGGCTATCAGGCTGCGGGCTGTGCTTGGCGTGCACGAAGCGGTAATTGGCTGGTCGAAAGCTTTTCTTGCGGCTTTTCCTGCTTCCGAATACCGCAGCAGGGTACGAGCGCTGGTTGAATATGCTCAGGCCGGTGGCAATGTCGATCTAACTGATGGCGGCAAGGTTGAGATCACCCGAGAACAAAAACATCAGCCGGCGTCGGTTTCCGGCGATACCGGTTCAGCGAACGCTGCTCTTGCAGCTGATTCGCAGTATGCGGTTGCCTCCAAGAAAATGAAAGACGGAAAATACAATCTGGCTCTGGTTGATTTCAACCGTCTGGCAAAGAAGTATCCCGGTGCTCCCCAGATATGGTGGGATACTGCTCTGGTTCATGTTCAGCTCGAAGATTTCAAAAAGGCGGCTCTGGCAATCAACAAGATGCTCGAGCTCGATCCGGGCAATGAGGATGCAAATTCATTATCAGGGTATATCCACTATCGGCTCGAGAACTTTGAAGAAGCCGCCAGTGCTTATAATCAGGCCGGAGAACCCGAGGGTCGAGGAGTAAATTTTTTCGATGCCAAAAATGCTTCTGAACGCATGAAAAAGTCGGCCGGCAAAAACAGTAAACAGAAGGAGAATTAACGATGAACAGCGATAACATTCAGGTGATACAGTCATATATAAAGGAAGGCGATGCCAGAAAAGGCGTTGCCGAATGGGGTGCGGCAAAAATCGGTTATCTCAAAGCTCTTGAAGAATACAACAGTGTTCGTGAAATCGATCCGCATGCTCCGTTGACACCTGAACAGGCTGACCTCGAACGCATCATCAAAAACCGCATTGCCGAAGTCGATGAACATCTGGCCTCGGTTCATCGCGAGAAGGGCGCGACTGCTCTTGCCAACAAAGCCTGGCAGGTTGCCATCGAAGAGCTTGAAGAAGCGACTGCCCTTTCCAAAGACGACAACGTTCAGTTTCTCGAAGAAGTTAAAGCGCTGCTCGATAAAGCCAGGGCAAAAAATCGCGACCATCTGTTGCATCTCGAAATTACCCCCTTCGTCGACCGTGGCGATGATTTCAGACGCTCAGGCAACTATGGCGAAGCCATTCTCGAATTCCAGGCGGCTCTTAAACTGGTAACCGGATTGCCCGATACTCACCGGTTTGTCAGCTATATCAAAAATGCACTTACTGATTGCCGGCGCTGCATCATCAGACCTTATCTTTCTCGAATCCACAAAGCCTGTCACGCCGGAAAGTATTCTCATGCTGCCACCATGCTGAAAAGAGCTCAGTTATTGCTTGACACGCGTGACAACGTTTACCACGCCTTCCTTGAACAATTGAAAGAAAAGATTCATCAGAACCTGAAAGAAGACGAATTTGTCGAAACCGAAGAATTTGAAGCCCCCGAAGTCTGGGAACAGGCCGTGAAAGATTATGAGGAAGCCCTCGATCTCTATTCTTCTTTCAGTGTTACTGATCCATTCGCACCTGCTTATACCGGGGTGAACGTGTTTGAAGATCGCTTTATTGAATCACGCCGCAAACTTGGCAAGCTGTATAAGGCAAGAGCCGATCGCCTTCGCGATCAGGCTAAGGTTGAAAAGGCTATCCGCAACTACAAGGAAGCGATCAAACTGCTGCCGCGCGCTGACAAAATGTTCCACGAGGCTTTCCGCGAGCTGAAAAAATTGCGTGCTCAGGTGGCCGTTCCAAATAATTGATGAGCTCCAGCCAGCAGCCCGCCGATATTCTTAACTCAAGCGAGATTATCAGGCTGACCTCTGAAAAGCCGGTCGGCATGATCCCGTTGTGGGAGTTCTTTCTTGCCTTCATTTTTGCCCTGACAATCTCGCTGGTGTTTTATTTCGGTCTGTTTGACAAAATCGAGAATACCACTCTTGATTTTCGTTTCAAATATCGGGGTAAGCTTGAGTTGTCGCCCAATCAGGATATCGTTCTGGTTGGGATAACCGAAGATTGTCTCGATGAACTTGGATCATGGCCATGGCCCAGAAAAATGCACGGCCGGCTGCTTTCTATCCTCAAAGATGCGGGAGCCAAGGTTGCGGCTTTCGATATCATGTTCAATGATCCGCCGAAAGTCGCCGACGACGACAGCGAATTTGCAGCGCAGATAAAAAAATTCGGTCGAGTGGTGCTGCCGCGAGTTATCAGGCGTGAACAGATTCTTGACAACGAGACTTTCGAAATGGTCGAAAAAGATATTATTGACCGACCAACGCCTGAATTGCAGGGGGCTCACCCCCATGAAGGCTTTATCGATCTCGATCATAAGATTCTCAATCCCGATGGCGTGATTCGCAAACTGTCGTTACATAAGAATGTTCAGGGTCAGACCAGTTATATGTTCGGTCTGGCAGCTGCAGCTGCCTATCTTGGAGTCACACCGGTGGTTGAAAGCTCCGGGGTGCGTCTTGGTGATCGCCTGCTGCCCTATTTCGACTGTTATGAGCCGGAAGCAGGTCATAGAGTGAAGTCGTATCTGGTAAACTATGCCGGCGGCTACCGTCATTTCAATGAGATCAGCTATGCTGAGGTTGTCAACGGCCGTTTTTCACCCGGTTTCTTTCGCAACCGGCTGGTGTTGATAGGTACCAGGGCCATGGGAACATCTGAAGATCTCAAATTCTGCCCTTACGGTGCTCTCGATGGTGTAGAAATCCATGCCAATCTTCTGCATAACATTCTGAATCGGCGGTTTTTACACCGCTCGTCAGTTGAAACAACAATCGTTCTTATCTTCGTTTTTGCCTTCGGAGCCGCCTATCTTCTCTGGAAAAACCGTGGCATGTCGGCAAATCTGGCCTGCCTTGGTGTGCCTCTGGCCTGGCTGACCGCCGGCATCGTTTTTTTCATGTATTACGACATCATTCTCGAAATCGTGCCGGTGGTTGTCATGCTGCCGGTTCAGTGGGCGATCACCAGGCTTATTCAGCAATTCGAGTCGCTGCGTGAGAAAAATTATGAACTGGCGCGCAAGGTAAGAGAACTGGCAATTTTGAACGAGGTCAGCAAAGCGGTTATTTTTATGGGTGATCTCGGTAAGACTCTCGATGCGATACTCAGCCGCGGCGTTCAGGTTCTCAACGCCCAGAGAGGCTCATTGTTTCTTCTCGACGATAAATATGAAGAGCTGGTCGAAAGATCGGTTATCTATGGCGTCGATGGCGAAGCACAAATCGATCCGGCTTTGAAACTGCAGTTTAAAAGCGGTGTCGGCATTGCCGGTGAAGTTTTCAATACCGGGAAGCCCCGCTTGATCCAGAATGTTAAAAAAGACAAGAGTTTTGCGTTTCGTGATGCCGAACGTGATGCCATTCGCACCATGATCTGTGTTCCTCTGATGATCAAAGATGCTGCTATCGGAGTCATGAACGTGGTCAATCGCCGTGAAGGTCGTTTCAACGATGAAGATCTGCAGACTGCACTGACTATGGCCAATCAGGCTGCGGTTGTCATTGAAAAGGCCAGACTCTACAACCTGGCGACTATAGACGGGTTGACCGGTCTGGTCGTCCGCAGGCATTTTCAGGCAAAAATCGAAGAAGAATACCGGCGTGCGAAGCGTTACAGCAAGCCTCTTTCATATCTGATGACCGATATCGATCATTTCAAAAAATTCAATGATACTTACGGGCATCAGACCGGTGACATGGTACTGCGCGAGGTTGCAAAAATTGTCCGCGATTCGGTTCGTGATACCGATATTGCGGCAAGATACGGTGGCGAAGAATTCGCGGTAATTCTGCCGGAAACAGAACCCGAAGGTGCAATGCTGTTTGCCGAACGTTTGCGCCAGCGTGTCGAGGCTGCTGCCTTTACAGGGCCCAATGACGGGGTACTCAAGGTGACTATCAGCGTCGGTGTCTGCTCAATGCCAGTTAACCAGCCTGAAAACGCAACCGAAATGATCAGAATGGCTGATGAAGCTTTGTATGTCTGCAAGCGTAATGGTCGCAACCGGGTTGAGCGTGCCGAAAACCAGCCGGCGGCCAGCGAAACTGAACCAGTTAAAGCTTCCTGAACGATACAGGTTCAGGGTTTTTCCAGATCCTGGCGTTCAAGTTTCAGATTTTTCAAGGCACGGTAAAAGGTTGCCTTGTGAATGCCAAGGAATTCAGCAGCCCGGGTGATGTTTCCTCCGGCACGATTGTATGCTGAACGCAGGTCTTCTTCACTCAAGCGTCGATCAAGATTGTTTGACAACCCGGGATTCTCATCTGACATGCCAAGGGCGATAGGCTGACGGTCAGGAGTGATTGCTACATCCGTGTAAGAAACGTTTCCTGAATACCGGGCAGCATTCATGCGTTCTTCATACCACTCCTTGAGAGCTCTCAGGCCGATCACCTCGGTCTGGTTCTCGGCAAAAAGCCTTTCCATAAGGTTGCGGAGTTCTCTGACATTTCCGGGCCACTGATATTGCTTAAGAAGTTGTAATGCTTCACGCGTCAGACAGACTACAGTCCGGTTGTATTTGCCGTTGAAAAGC
Source organism: uncultured bacterium (assembly GCA_964585025.1). Classification (GTDB taxonomy): domain Bacteria; phylum Muiribacteriota; class Ozemobacteria; order Ozemobacterales; family Ozemobacteraceae; genus Rifleibacterium. The sequence continues at coordinate 33,698 of CAZPCO010000001.1, forward strand.
CTTATAAAATGCTGAATGAGAAGTTCAATGTCGTCAGATCTCTTTCTTAGCGGCGGAATACGTATCTGCAGAGCATTGATGCGAAAAAACAGATCCGGTCTGAAACTGTTTTCCTGACTGGCTTTTTCAAGATTGCGATTGGTGGCGGCGATTATTCTGACATTTACCTTGATTGGAGTTTCAGAACCGACACGTTCGATCTGGGAAGTCTCGAGAACCCTCAGCAGTTTTGCCTGTGAAAGAGGCGGCAGATCTCCTACTTCGTCGAGAAAAAGAGTGCCGCCGTTTGCGCGCTCGAACCTGCCCCGGTGTGATTTTATTGCCCCGGTGAAAGACCCCTTTTCGTGACCGAAAAGTTCGCTTTCAAAAAGGGTGTCGGTGATCGCTGAGCAGTTCATGGTAACAAAAGGGCCCGCTGCCCTGCTGCTAAGCTGATGTACGGCTGCTGCAACTCCTTCTTTCCCGGCCCCGGTTTCTCCGGTAACCAGAACCGCAGCATCAGAGAGGGCATACATGCGAATTTTGTTGAATACCTGCTGCATGGGTTCAGAAATGCCGATCAGACCGCAGAAAGTGGCATTTTCCATCAATGCTGGAGGAGTTGCTGCGACTTCCTGAAGCAGGATACTGGTGATCTCTTCATTCTGTGGCCCTTGTCTGCTGATAGCGTCGAGCAGCAACTGGTGCGTCTGACCCTGTGAATCACGTAGTGATACTCTAAATCCGCTCAGATGCGAAGAAACTCCGGCCCGATTTATCAGTTCACTGATGCCTGGCATTACCGGTTCGAGTACCTGATCTGCAGATTTCCCAACCAGATCGTCAGATCGGTTGCCAAGGTATGAAGCCAGCCAGTCGGGTATCTCGTGAATGATATTGTTGCCGCCATCTTTTCTGATCAGTAGATTACGGCTGGGTGGCAGCAGAAGAAGAGGTTGTCTTTCGGCGTTAATCATATTTTCAGAATCTTACAATTATTTGTAATGATTTTCAACCGCCGGAAAAGTGCATGCTGAGGCTGGCAAGATTCTGCCGCCACATATTTTCCGCTCATGAACCGGGATGAGCGCATATGAGGCCTGGTTATCGCTGTCGCCTGATGCTGGTTGGGATTCAGCCGAGAATTGCTGAAAAATGCATCAGGTATTTATGGCTTCTTGCCGATTATAGAACCGGATAACTCCATCTAACTAATGGCACAAATTTTGAATAGAAAAAGCAGAATACTGATCGGGTTGCTGGCCATGCTGCTGGCAGCTGTTCTGGTGCCGGCCGAAGCCAATGATGCATTCCGGCTGGATTTTGACTATGACTCGAGATCCTTTGTTGAAAGTGCCAGACGCGACTGGAGTGCTTACGTGTACAATATTGCCACCTCGACCCCGGCGTTCGAAAAGAGGCAATATGATAAAAGCTTTCTGGGTACAACCAGTGATATGTATTTTGCGCTGAAGGGTGATCTGAGCGAGACTCACTATCTTGATATCAAGGAAAACCTTTATTATCGACATTATAATGAAAACGAATTTGGCGCCCGCGACTATTCATCCTTCAGATACGGTGAACTTGATCATCTGCTCAATGTTACCTGGGGTATCGCAGCTGGCGACCATGACTATTTTCAGCTTGATTATTTCAACAACATTCTCGACCTGCCCGATCTCGACACTCTGAATTTTTCTGCCAACCGGGGTCGGGCGCAGCTGACGCATGAATTCAGTCAGCGTACCTGTTTCAGTCTTATTGGCGCGTTCGAGGAACGTGAATACGATGTCGACACCGATTTGAGTTTCCGCGAAGGCCGTGCCGGTTTCGAGATTGCTTCACGACTCCCCGGGCATGATCGCTATCTGCCGGTTGCCGCCTCTGCAAGAGGCGAAAAAGAATACTTCGTCAATTTTCCCGGTGCTATGTCGGCCAGAAAAGCGATCGGTTATTATACTGACTTTGCGACAAATCCTCGTGATGATGACCCGCGTGCCAGATATATGCGTGAAAGAAGACGCGGAGAGTTATTTCTACGGGCGTTTGGTGATTTCATTGCCCGTGAATACACCACTGTCGATAATGAAGCCAGCGAGATTTCGACCGGCTTCGAAACTGCTTATGATGCCGCAGCCGATTTAACTTTGCGGTTGCGAGATACCTGGCAGAAAGCTGATTTTGACCAGGAAAGACCTTCTCTTTTCCATCATGACCGGCAGAGCAACTGCATGGCTCTTGCTCTCGACTACTATTACAGCGCCAATATGGCACAAACTCTTACTCTAAGCGATGAGACACAGAAATTTTCTGCAAGTCCAGATGAAAATTATCGCATCAATGCACTCACCTATGATGGCTTTTTTGCCTACGGGCGTTCGAGTGCATCGTTGAATATGAGTGCGCTGCGCCGTCGCTACGACGAACCGCGGCGTTTCTACCCTGATGAAGATGAATGGCGGGTCATTCTAGGTTACGATTACCTGTTTACCGATTCCTTTCGCTTTAGAATGAAATCCGAATTCATCAATCGTGATTATCTGGAATTTGAAGATTATCTTTATTCGACTCATACACGAAATGCCTGGAGAATAGGTGTTGAGAAGGCATTTTCTTCTTCAAATTCGGTAGAATTGGCCTATCAGGAAGACAACGAGCGCAATGAACTGCATACTCAGAACAATGTAGAAGAAAAGACCGTTGGCCTGAGCTGGATTTCGCATTATTAGAAACTGGGTGCGAACAATTTTAAATTCAGCGTTTTTGTTGTGGTCAATATGGGTCTGTGATACAATTAATTGCCTATGCTAGCCATTGCCTTTATGGGTGTCATTCAGCACGAGGTCGAACAGGCTCAGCTTCGCAGGCTGACAACATCGATCAGGGAAGACGCTGGCACGGGTTGTGTTATTGCATGTAATGCAGCCGGTCTTTTCGCCAATGCCGCAAGGCTGGAGGCGCAGATCGAAATGCTCTTTGACAGTGGAATCGATGTGGTTTTTTCCGGAGAACAGGCTATAGGTCGTAATGCCGGGCGTACAGTGCTTACGAAGGCTGCCTGGCCCGTAATCAGGCCAATCAACCTTTCAGAGTCTGCCCCCGGAACCGGCGCTCTCCTTTTGAGTGCTGAAGGCGGTCAGGTCTGGATGGTCGGCATTGCTGATGGCACAGGAAAGATTCCGGTCTCGCTTCCACATACAATGCTCGAGAAATTTTTCAGAAACAAACCTGACAAGTTACCCGTAGTGTTAAATGTGGATGGTACGGATATTGAATATCGCAGAGCTTTGATGTGGCGGTTTGCCGGATGCGGCTGTAGCGTTCTTTTCTTCGGCAGTGGCAGTGGCTTTATGGCAGATCTTAACGGTCGTAATCGCGATGAATGCTTTCTGCAGCCTGATATAGGAGTAGTTGAAAATGAAGGGTCCATTGGTGGTATGACTCCTGAAATCTGGTGGCAGCGACATATTGATCGCTTTCCTGTGCCTGTTTCTCCAGGCTGGGGGTTGCTGCGCTGTGACTATACTGTTGTCTGGCTTGACGAAAATGGAAAACCACATAAACATCTGCAGAAGACCATGAGAATATGATTTTTCTGCGATGAGGTTTCACTTACGGAATATTTGATTTAAGCAAGGAGACCACCGGGAGTGGCTGAAAGTTTGAAAGTGTTACATCAGCAGCTTCTTTATGAAGCTCAAAAGGAAATTCTTTCGAGCGGAAAGAATACCGATGTAATTCTTCAGGTTCTCAGTCGTACTTCTGTTGAGCTTTTTGGTAAAAAGGGCTTCGGCGTAATTTTTTACGACGCTTCGGCCCAGCTTTCGAGAATCAGATTCAACGACGGATTCAGTGAAAAATCGCTGAATTACCACTGCGAAGAACTCACCCGGACAAAACTTGAAAAGAAAGCCCTGGTTACCGGTGCCGTTGCCGACGAAAATGGCGAAACCCACCTGCTGATTGCACTTGGGCCTCATGATGATCCGTTTGGAATACTTCTTCTCCATGAAATGCCAGGCGGAAGTCTGGCTTCGCTTGAAGCCTTCCGGGAACTGGCTACGACTTCGATCAGCACTTTTCTCGAAGTCGAACTTGTGCGTCTGCGCATGGAAGAAATGGGCGCTTTGCTCGAGGTTGGTCGTGTCGTAAGCTCGACTCTTGATTTACGCGAACTGTTGACCAAGATCATGAGCACTGCTACCAAGGTTATGCGCTGTGAAACGTCGACAGTTTATCTTGTTGATGACCAGACCAACGAACTTTATTTTCACATTGTTTCCGGTGATCCGAACGTTGGCGCTAAACTTCAGGAAATCCGTCTGCCTATGGGTACCGGTCTTGCCGGGTGGTGCGCGCAGAACAACAAACCAGTAATCGTGCCAGACACGGAAAAGGACCCGCGTTTTTTCAAGGGTGCCGATAAAAAGTCGGGGTTCGTCACCAGATCGATGATTTGTGTGCCGATGCGTTTGAAAGACAAAGTGGTCGGGGTTCTCCAGGTTCTGAACCGTACCGGGGTTATTCCATTCAACGACCATGATCTTGAAACCCTCGAAAACGTCGCCAATCAGGCAGTTTCTGCCATTGAAAACGCCAGGTTGTACGAAAATATTCAGAAGGTTTACCTCTCGACGATCGAAGTTCTTGCAACCGCGATCGATGCCAAAGACCCATACACCCAGGGGCATTCGCGCCGGGTAACCCAGTATTCAGTCGCTATTGCCGAAGAACTGAATCTGACGCCCAAGGAAATCGAAAGCATCAGGTATGCCGGGCTGCTTCACGATGTCGGTAAAATCGGCATTAAAGACAGCATTATCCGCAAACCTGGCAGACTTACCGACGAAGAATATGCCATTATCAAGAAACACCCTGCTATTGGTGCTAAAATTCTCAGACCGGTAGATTTTCTTGCCGACAAAATTCCCGGGGTTCTGCATCATCACGAATATTATGACGGCCGGGGTTACCCTGAGCACCTGACCGGAGAAAACATTCCGCTTGCCGGCCGCATTATCTGCGTTGCCGATGCTTTCGATGCGATGACGACAAATCGTCCGTACCGCAAAGGCCTGACTGTTAAGACAGCGGTAGGTGAATTGCAGAAATTCTCCGGCAAACAGTTCGATCCTGTGTGTGTCGAAGCATTCATGAAGGCTTTCGATCGCAAACTCTTTCAGTATTTTGCCAAAGTTGAAGATACTGACGATATGGTGCTTATCGATGACGAAACCGAAAATCGC
>CAZPCO010000002.1:0-34848 GCA_964585025.1 uncultured bacterium
TGGTGCCTTCGAGATAAAACGGGTCTGACAGATGCTTGCCGACAAAGGCCAGAATGCGGTCATAACTGTCGATCAGATTGGTAGAAACGATGTCGCGATCATCATAGCGGTCGAGGTCGATGCGGCGCAGAATCAGATCGGTTTTGTGGAATGGCAGAACCGAAAGAATCAGATTATCCTGACCAAGCAGCAGTATGCCGGCCAGAGTCACACCGCTTTTGCCGGTTTCGTGGTCAGTCTGGTAGAGCTGGGCACTTTGCAGCAATTCCATGTCGTTCATCTGTGGCCAGGGGTGGCCGGGTATCCAGAGACCAGCCATTTTACGGCACTTTTCGATCAGATCGGCGCGAAGATCTTTGAGTCCGGCAAAGGGGTAAACCTTGTTTTCGCTGAATATCGCCTGCTTGCGCTGATAAAGCGTCGCTACCCGATTGGTGTGGTCGGTGATATCGAGATCGCTGTCTTCGTTGCGGTCGTAGATGCGGCCATTGCAGCGATGAACCTGTGAGCTTTCCGGCACGTAGATGCGCAGAATCAGCTTGTCTTCGAGCACTATTTCATCGACTGAAAGATAGGCAGGCGGGCTGATTTTCTGCGGGTTGTTGATGGCGGTAACGAAGTCTTTTTTCATCTGGGCAGCATGTTGCGGATCGATGCCCTTGATTTCGCCTTTATCGCTGACACCGACCAGTATTGTGCCGCCAATCCGGTTCATGAATGCGCAGGCAGTTTCGAAGACATCACGGTTCAGCCTGGTTCTGGCTTCTTTGAATTCCAGTTCCAGACCTTCGCCCTGCTTGATCAGCTGCAGTATTTTTTCGCTGTTCGACATCATACCTTCAATCTAATACAGTTCAATTCAAGATGCAAAAAATACAAGCTCCAGACTTCTAAGTTTGTTTGACGGTTGTTTGACGGTTGTTTGATGGTTGTTTGATGGTTGTTTGACAGAACTGTCGTTTTTGAGGTGAGCTGAATAACAGAACTCGCTTCTGAAGCTGGTTTTGCTGAGCGAAGTTTGTTTGATAGAAGCTTGAACGGGTGGCAGCTGTGGGCATTGACAAAAACGCCGCCCCACAAAAAAGGAATCAGCATACAAAAGGCTTTTGCGGCAATTTCCTTACCCCGTTTCCCGTTCCGGTTCGTGGCTCGTAGTAGTGCGACGGATAACAAACCGCTGATCAGATTGATTGTAAGACATATAGAAGAAGTTTCTGTGGCAAATGAAAGCTTTTCAGCATTAAGAGAGTTATAATTGGCCAATGAGCGACGAAAAATCTGATCGAAACAGCGATGTTACCCCTGAACTGGTGCAGAAGCTCCAGGAAATTAAAGATCGCTGCATGCCGCCGGCGCAGATTTCATACCGGGCATTTTACGTGCTGCTGCTGACTGGCTCATTTGGGCTTAATCTTGCCCATCGAGTGGTTTCAGATTCGGCTGACTGGGATTCAATGCGCTATGTCCACGGGTTACTGCCACTTGATGTTCTGATGATGCGCAACGCAATGGTGCCATGGCTGCTACCCATTACCGTTCTAATCTTTTTTGCACTGTCATTCAAGTTTAAATCTCTGCGCTCACCCGTTTTTCTCGCCTGGTTCACTCTGGTTCTGTTTGGGCTGACTGTATCCTATGCATGGGTATCTGGCATGTTTTCCTGTCATCTGCTAAATAGGATAACACCTTGAAGAAATGATCTCTGGCCTTGAGATTCGCACTTGAATAAAAATTGAAGTATCATTATTCAAGATGCTAATGAACCCGAAAGAACGAGAGGCCAGAGCATGCAGATTTCCAGAAAAGTCAAAAAGGTGGTAAAAGGCGTTGAAACCCATGATGGGGCGGGCGTTCGCCTTGTCAGAGTTTTTGCCAATCGCGATGTCATCGACTTCGACCCGTTTCTGATGATGGACGCGTTCGACAACCAAAAACCTGAAGATTACGAAAAGGGCTTTCCGTGGCACCCGCACCGGGGCATTGAAACCATAACCTACCTTATCGAAGGCAAGGTCGAACACGGTGACAGCCTTGGCAACCAGGGAACGATTTTTTGCGGCGACTGCCAATGGATGACTGCCGGCAGCGGCATCGTTCATCAGGAGATGCCAAAGCCGCCGGGAAAAATGCTTGGCGTGCAGATATGGCTTAACATGCCGGCCAGCAACAAGATGGCAGAACCTGCTTATGGCGATATAGTTGCAGATAAAATTCCGGTGATAAAAGATCAAAATTGCGAAATCAGATTGATCTCAGGCAATTATAAAGGCACGGAAGGCGCATTCAGCGGGCGTTACGTCAAGCCCTTGTTCATGGATGTCGATCTGCCCGCTGAAACAGAGTTTGAGCTTGAAACCCCATCTGAGAATACCGTTTTTTCCTATAATTTTTATGGTTCAGGAGTTTTCAGCGACGGAATTGAATATTCCGGAAAAACCACTCTGCTTTTCGAACCGGGAAAGCTGCTGCAATTCAAATCAGGCAAAAAAGGACTGCGCATGATCATCCTTTCAGGGCCGCCATTGAAAGAACCAGTCGCCTGGGGCGGGCCAATAGTCATGAATACCCAGGAAGAACTCGATCTTGCCTTCCAGGAGCTTGAAACAGGTCAGTTTATCAAACACCAGCACCGCTAAATTTCAGGCACCGAGCTGACCAAAGCCGCAACGGCACCCGGGCTGCGCGAGAGCAATCATTGTATGCTCAGAATTACCATCAGGTTCTACGAAGAGCTGAATGACTTCATCAGGGCTGACATGCGCAAGAAACCCATCGATAAAACGCTGGGGCATGCCACGACCGTCAAAGATCTCATCGAATCATTTGGCATACCGCACACAGAAGTCGACCTGATTGTCGTTAATGGCGAATCGAGCGGGTTTAGGCGACGCATTGCCGACGGAGACATGATCAGCGTCTACCCGGTTTTTGAATCTTTCGACATCTCAGGGCTGACGCGCCTGCAGCAACGACCACTGAGGAATCTGCGTTTCGCTGCCGACTGCCATCTCGGCAAACTCGCCGAAAAGATGCGACTGCTCGGCTTCGACGTCGAATACCACAACCATATCACCGACGAAGAACTGTTCAACGCGGTTGTCGACCACAAAAAAGTGCTGCTAACCAGAGACCGGCGTCTGCTGATGCGCAAAGCAATCGATCGTGGCTACCTGCTGCGCTCACAGCTTCCAGTCGAACAGCTTGAAGAAGTCATCAGAAGATTCGATCTGCGTGACCAGCTACAGCCCTTCACCAGATGTGCAAAATGCAACGGCATTCTTGAAAGGGTTGAAAAAGCAGCGGTTTTTCACCTTCTCGAGCCGAAAACAAAACTCTATTACCACGATTTCTTTCAGTGCCAGAGCTGCCAGCAGGTTTTCTGGCAGGGCTCGCATCTCGAAAAAATTCAGGCATTTATAGCTAAGATCAAAGCTGACCAGAAACCAGATTAGTGGTATGTCAGCATTGAACATGCAATATCAGCAATGTTTACCTCTAATCCAATTCCGGCCGCTGAAAAAACAGAGTAACCCAAAACCATTTAACACTGCGACAGGTGCTGCACTACCCAGGTTCTGATTTTCATGATTAATCATGCAAAACCTTCTGCCAGGGAAGTCGTAGTCGGCGCAATCAGCGGCCGGGTTTTTCGATGAGATCCTGCCAGTATTTTTTCGGAATGAACTTCTGCTGCAGAGCAAGATTGAGACGCTCACGCACTGCAATGCTGTCGAAAAAGCATTGCCAGAGGTGCTGAGCAGCGACCTCCTCGGAAGAATCGGTCGGAATGTCGGCACTGCCGCGTTCAATGATTGTCCAGGTCTGGAGGTTGTAGACAGCGGCCATGGCACGACGACGGTCGTGAATTATCCATTGCTGGCCGGCGAAGCGCTTCGCGAAAAATGGCCCGAGAACCGGCAGGAGAAAGTTGTCTGAATTGATCGAAGCATAATAGAGATTGGCACCAATGCTGCGAAATCGCAGTAAACCCATGAAACGGTGTCTTTCAGCCAGAACCCTTTTCGCCAGACGATGAACGCGATGCACCCGCTCATCGGTCAGAAATGAATCGACGCTGCCGCGTTTTTCAAGCGCCAGAAGCAGATATCGGCCGATGCCGAGCTCGATGTTGCCGTCTTCGGAAAGAAAGGCGTGCCAGGCATTCTGCCAGGTTTCGCGGCTGATACCAGGGATTCTGAACAATTCAGGGTCATGCCGATTGTCACCGGCAACAGAGATTGCTTCGGTCTGCGGCTCTTCAGCAAACGACAGCAACGATGGCTGCAGGACATTTTCGCGCTCGATCGCGTCAGGCAGCCGGCGCTGCCTTAGATATGGCACCAGCCCCGAAATCAGCCCGTAAAAAGATCCGTCGTAGCGAAGAACATGCATCAGAATTGCCCCATGACCGCATCTTTGAAGATTTCAGGCTGGAATCCTGGCAGATCGTTCAACGAAAGCTGTATTGGCCTGATCGCCGGTGGCTCGACCTTCAGCAGGCGTTGACGCAGAGTCTGCGGTGCCAGGCCGAGAATGTCACTGTCTGAGCCGGGAGCGAGCAAAAAATAGCGGGCCCGTTTCATGACCACTCCAAGTTTTGCCAGGTCTTCCAGGTTGATCCTGCTGACCCGACGCGCTTGAACAATGCGCCGGGCCGAAATTATGCCGAGACCGGGCACCCGCAACAGCGACTCGAAATCGGCGCGGTTGACATCGACCGGAAAAAACTCCGGATGCCGTAGCGCCCACATGATTTTCGGATCGAAATCGTTGTCGAGAAGCGGCGGCCCGTTCTCGAAAAGTTCGTCGACCGAGAAACGATAAAAACGCAGCAGCCAGTCGGCCTGATAAAGCCGGTGTTCACGCAACAGCGGCGGCTGGGTGAATGGTAACCGGCTGTCATGGTTATACGGTATATACGCCGAATAGTAAACCCGTTTGAGACGCATCTTTTTATACAGGCTTTCAGACAGGGTAAGAATCTGGCGGTCATCTTCGGGGCTGGCCCCGACAATCAGCTGAGTGCTCTGGCCTCCAGGCACAAAACCGATGCTGGCAGCTCCTAAACGGGGTAATGCGTGGGTCATGGCTCTGATGCCTGAAGAAGAAGCAAGTTGCGGCTGCCGGCCAACCGGCGGGTTATACTCGAGGCTCCAGTCACGAATTCGCTGCATCGGCCCGAGAATGCTGACTTTCGATTTATCGGGAGCCAGCAGGCTGAGACTCTGCTCGCTCGGCAGCTCAAGATTGACGCTCAAACGGTCGACCAGGCGCCCGGCCTGAAAAATCAACTCTGAATCTGCACCGGGAATGGCTTTGAGGTGAATGTAACCAGCGAAACCGTGATTCTCACGAAGAAGCTTCACGCACCTGATCAAAAGTTCCATGGTATAGTCAGGGCTTTTAATCACCCCTGAGCTAAGAAAAAGCCCTTCGATGTAGTTGCGGCGATAGAACGAGATGGTCAGTTCTGCCAGCTCAGCCGGGGTAAATGCGGCCCGCTCGATATCGTTGCTGCGCCGGTTTATGCAGTAAGCGCAGTCATAAACGCAGAAATTCGTGAACAACACTTTAAGCAGCGAGATGCAGCGCCCATCAGCAGCCCAGCTGTGGCAGATGCCACTTGAAACCACATTGCCCAGACTGCCGGCCTGGCTGCTTCGATTGCTGCCGCTCGAGGCACAGGAAACATCGTAACGGGCCGCAGCAGAAAGAATACGAAGCTTATCGGCCACTGCCAGCAGCCCTGAACCACTTCGACCGCTTTGATTCTCAGCGCAGATCGTTTTCGCTGTTTGTTCGCCCATAAATAACAGTATAAGCGAATAAACGGCAAATGAAAAGAGATAAATTTTAAAGTCGCTATTGCTGCCTTCCAGCGAGGTAATAACCGCCGCCAAGCACCAGAGCCCCGCCCAGCAGGTTGCCAATGCCGACAATTCCGAGATTGTAGAAATAGCCAGCCAGGGTGACATCGACACCGGGTGCTGCCAGCAGACCAATGGTCAGAACCGTCATATTTGCGATACTGTGTTCAAAACCACTGGTGATGAACGCAAATAGACACCACCAGATCATGATCAGCTTCGCGGTTTCTTCTTTGAGCTTCAAACTGCACAGAACTGCCAGACAGACGAGAATGTTACACAAAAAGCCCTGAAAAAACAGACTGAGCGCTGGTGCGGACATCTTGGCGGCCGAAACGGTTCCAGCGAATGCTCCGGTCGACCCGGCAGCTCGACCAGCAAGGTAAAACAACACTGAAACCAGGATACTGCCAGCCCAGTTGCCGAACCATGACCACACCCAGATGCGCAAAGTGTTTATCCACGATACTTTACCATCGAGACTCGCCGCGGCCATAATCATGTTGTTGCCGGTAAAAAGCTCAGAACCTGCCATGATCACCAGACTCAGCGCAATGCCGAAACTTGCCCCCATCAGAGTCTTCGTGATCGGGTCGGTGCCCATATGCCCACCAATCGTGAGAATCAGAATGATGCCAAGACCGACATAAAGCCCTGCCAGCATCGACACGACAAAATACCTGAGCCGACTGCTGTCGAGCAACTGAACCTTGTTAATGGCAATTGCCACCATTTTCTGCAGAGTTTCCTGATACATGCAGCTCCCTTATCAATTAATTTGCGGATTTCCACGGACTGACACAATTAAATGCCTGCGTCCTTATGGCTGGAATCAATCAATTATGTCATTCATAAAACCTTCAATCAAGCCTTGTCTGGAAAATTTAATTTCTTGCCTGGCAGATTTTCGCTGCTGACTGCCCCAGCCTGGGTTTGCATACTGCAATGACCGCTGTCTTAACCTATGGATAGACTGCCTTTGAATCAGAATGCCGGCACAAATGCGCCGCGGCCAGGCAGACAAAGTGCAACTTCACAGACCAAAAAAAAACCGGGGAAACCCTATCGGATCTCCCCGGCGCTTCTGTTTATCTATTTCCCGACAGGTTTGCCGGTACTGTCACCAACAAATTTATCGAAAGTATCACGGGTAATATTGGCAACCTGCTCGTTGAGAATGCCTTTCTTACGCAGAGTTTTAACAACCGACAGCGGCATGGTAGCTTTTGGGTTATAGATTATGCTTGGAATAGCCCAGAGTTTAACCTGACGTTCTTTTGGCAGAGCACTGTTTAGCAGAATCACCACATTATTGGTGCAGTTGTTTCTGATGGTATGATAATACTCGCCCTGGCGATTAACGCAGGCCTGGCGAATAGTTTCAGCAAGCAGTGCCTTTGACTGCGCATTGGTGAAAGTGATCGGATAAACATGCAGTTCATTGTCAGTATCGGCATTGAAATGGATATTGAGACCGGCGTAATTGCGCAGGGTTGCTAGAATCCAGACGATATCAAATTCTTTCTTCATGGTCTTCAGCAAACCATAACTCTGGCCAATTTTTTTATAGGCCTCGATGGTAAGAACCAGGGTCGGAGTTTCTTCACCGTTGCCAGCAACTGCACCACCAGGAGCAAAAGTGAATGCCAGCAGAGTGTGTGCAGCCAGAAACTTCGGAGCGAAGGGCTTAACGATCATATAAGCCCGCAACAGTTTTTCCGGGTTGATGGTTACGGTTTCCCAGGTGTGAACAGCCTTCAGTTCCTTGGTTGTTGGGTCTTGAGAGACGCTCCATCTGACGTTGGCAACCTTGAAAATGCCCTTGTCTGAGGCAACCAGTTTCGCCGGGCGCTGATAAGCCTCATGTTCAACTTCAGGAACTTCGAATTCCTTGGCAGAAATTTCGGTGATCTTTTTCACCTTCATGGTTTCGAGTTCGTCGGCTTTGGCGACCTTACCCTGAACTTTAACGGTTTTTCCATCAAGTTTGCGGGCTTTGTCCAGACTCATTGCCAGTTTGAAAGCCCGGCCATCTTCAGTATAAAGACATGGCACGCCTTCCTGAATGGCAAGAACACCGGTCAAATTATAGTTTACCGCATAGGAAGCCGCATTTACCGGCGAAGAAAGAAGGCCTGCAAAGAAAAGCACCAAAACAAAAATCAATCGGAATGAGCTGCCGGTTCGATTTGCCATATTTACTTCCTCAGGCATCAGATTTAGAGATGATCTTCTAATTCTAAGAACCAACTCGGCAACCGTCAAGGTGTACACAAATCGGTCGGTTCCGGCGTTGAATGGAACATGCTGCAAACCCTGTATTCAGGCTAAAGAGATATGAACAGCTAAAACGAATATGGCGACTGGTCCGGTCAGGAAAATTTGCTGCTGATATGCCCCAGAAAACTCTTCAATACTGGCGGCACATCCGGGCCGTTAACTTTGCCCGACTGAACCGCTTTGATCAACTGGGCAGTTTCTTCGCATGGGTCGTCGATCATCTGCAGAATAGCAAACAGCATGGCCTGCATTTTTGCGAAGCCAAAGGTATCGATGAAAAAGCGGGTTTTGGCCACAAAGTTTTTGTCGGCGGGCAACGGCAGATCTTCGCCCTTGCCGGGCCCAAGGCTGTTGATCAGATCCATGAGGAAGCGGGGACGCTGGCCATATGGCATTTTCTTCAGCTGTTCCGGCATGACCGGAGCGCCGATGATGTAATCCTGTTTGCCGTTACCAAAAGGGAAGTCCAGACGTTCTGTGAGAGCCTCAGCAGGCAGACCGCCGACAAATCGTAATGGAATCAGCGGCAGATTCTTTTCAATGGCCATATCGAGAAAAACCGAGCTCAGACGCACTACCGGCTGTCCAGCTGCGGCGGCTCGAGTTCCTTCAACATGCACCAGCAGGGACGCTTCCCTCTTACCAGTTGCTTTGAGGGCATCGAGCAGGCCCTGGGGATTCTGACGGTCAGAATACATCAGCCTGAAAGGGTGGCCATCTCCGAGTGAATCCTGGGCAAAAGCCAGCAGAAAAGCCAGCCAGGCGTTGATATGATCGGGCTTGGCAACAGCTTCGATGGGCAAGCCGGTCATGGCATAGGCCAGGGCCATGAAAAGCGGCGATTCAAGGCCAATCTGATGATTGGCGAGAAAAATGAGGGGGCCGGAGGCGACTTCGGCAAAAGCAGCGGGGTTCTGAACTACGACACGGCTGACGAAGGTTCCGAACAGTGCTCCAAGCAGGTCGTGAAAGAATCGGCGCGAACCGTTCGCTCCAATCAATTGCCCCCGAACTATTTTCCAGTCAAGAGTGGCGTCATTCGAGCCGTCTTCAGGAAGATGGTTGAATGGCAGATTGCGGCATTTCCCGTCTGCATCGAGAACTATGTCGGTTGCCTGCAGGCGTGCGAACCTGGCGAACTGCTCCGCGAGCCCGGCAGTTTGGCGACCTGCGTCGGCCAGGATATGAGCGGAAGCGGGGGCCGCATTTTTCGATGCAGCTGCTTTTTTATTCACAAAATGAATCGATGAAGCATCGCAACCGGAAATCACACAGAGAATTCTGTCACCATCGGCTTGGGCATCGTTCAGGCGACGCAGAGCGATCATACCCAGGCCTTCGCGCAGATGCGTTTCATCGTCAACGGGCTGGTCTTCGGTCATTTCCAGAATCGAATGAACAGCATCGGTGCTGCCGGCGATAACCAGATCGGCATTACCGGATTGAAGCTCACGAATGGCCGTTCCAAGCCAGGAAATTATTCCCGGGAGCGGTGCAGAGGTGTTGACCGGGCAGACAGCGAATCCGAAATGCCTGGCAAAAAAACCGGCAATGTCGGTGCCGGCTGATTCAGAAGAAGCAGTATCTGCAGAAGATGCTGACAATAACGATTTAAAACGGCTTTCGAGAACTACTTTAACCCGGTCGGCGCTTAACTTGTTATTCGAAAAACTGCTGGTAGCGTCGAGAGCCTGCCTGGCCAGGAAGAGACTGACTACGGGCATAACATCGCTGATTTTCAACACTTCAGCAGGAATTTCGAACCCGCCAGCCGGCAAAGAACCAGATGCCAGAATGCCGCTTTTCATGACAAAATCTTTAAGCCTTTTCAGATCATTGGCGGTAAAGAATTCGCTGAACGGCCACTGCCCGGTTGCCAGACCGGCCATCAGGCCATTCAAACCTATAAGGTTCGGCCAGAAAACCCTGGGTTCGAGAGCGACCGGAAAGAGCTCGCTCCTGCCGACGATAGCTACCGGCGCCTGTTTTTCTGCGTTCTGCGTCATCTGCGACATGTTTTCCTTCCGGGTGATAATTGGAGAGTACCGAATTATACACGAAGTGCATGCAGATGAGAATAGTATCGCGCAAACTAACCAGTGTCCTGGTTGTAATCATGCCATATCGGTTGCATGACAATGACTGCCAGAGCAACCTTCTGCTTTTCCGGCCAAGAAGATCGACAGAAGAACTCCGGCACAAATCCAGACCACCGGTCCGGTTGTCAGTCTTTTGAAATCTTTTATGTTCTCGCAGGTTCTGATAAAATAGATCAGCCGTGAAGGGAATCAATGAGCCAGGAACTCGCGCTGTCACTGTTTTCGGATCTCAGATCACCTGATGTTGCCATCAGGTTTTCAGTGCTGTCGCGCATCGAAAACATCAGCTGGGATGACGAACTGATCAACGCCTTTGCGGTTCTTACCCGCACCGAAAGCGACCCGACTGTCAGGCTGTATATGCGCCTGATTCTCGAACGGGCTGGCCGCAAACCAGCTGCTATCGACAATGCCGTCATGAAAAAGGAACTGGCAAAATTGATCGAAAAGCCGGAACTCGATCCTTTGCGTCTGGCACTGCTGCTGGAAATACTGCCCGGAGACCTTGCACCCGTTGTCGGTGAAATGTTGAAAATTCGTGTTCTGAACGATTATCCGGCCGTCATCCTGCCATTCGTGCTGCGTTTCATCAGAAAACACCGCCTTTCTGCCTTCTCAGACCAGGTTGCCGCGCTCTGCCGACAACGCGATCAGCAGGTTCTTGCCGCCGCGATCGAAACCCTCGAAAAACTGGAGCCGAAGCAGCTTGAGTCACTGCTGGTACCGCTGCTGACCAACAGCAACCCCGCAATAAGATCACGGGCGGTGCGAATTCTCTATCGCCTCGACCAGCAGGAGGCTTTGAAACACTTTGAATTCATGCTGTTTTCGCCCGATCGTGGTGACAGAAACGCTGCAATGTTTCATGCCTATTTCTTTCCATTCGCCAGAATAGAATCGGCTCTGCTGCGCTTTTTAGCCGTCGAGTCAGAACCAGACCTGCTCAAAAAGGCCGGCTATCTGTTCCAGGTCAACCCGTCAAATGAGCCACCGTTGAATCTCATTGAAGTCATCGAGAGCAGCAATGGCACCCGGCGCGAGATTTTTTCCGAAATCCTGAAAGGAGTTCTCGATGCTCGCAGCCGGCTTCTCAACCGACCGGTCGAAGAGCTTCTCAGCGAGCTGAAAGTCGCCTGCCGCAACAAGAAAGGGGCAGAGCTTGTCGTTCAGTGCCGCCTGGCCTGGGAAACCGCCGGTGCAGTGCAACGTCAGGCAATTACCGGCAAACTGGAGCAACTGGCGAAAGCCGGGATTGTTCAAGCAGGTGAAGCTCTGGCTGCCCTGGTTATGCAGCCATCAGCAGAAGCGCAAAAGACCTCGCCTGATACCCAGGCAATTGATCTCGAGCGATTGTCTTCTACCGAACGCATCAGTATCTGGAAATCATCGGAAGAGGAACTCAACCGTTGGCAGCAGAAAATACCTGAATTATGGGCTTCAATGAATCCTGAAGAAAAAACCGTAGTTCTCAGTCGCACCCTGCAGACACAAAATGTCGGCCTTGCCAGATCCATCGGGCATACAGCCCTGCAGGACAGCAACGAAATCGTTGTGGCAGCGACCATCGAAACCCTGCAGGCTCTCGATGCCGACATCATTTTTCCGCTGCTGCCGAAATTGCTGAACCACCCGTCTGCGGCAGTGCAATCTGCAGCCATAAGCGTCTATTCACTATATGACAAAGACCAGGCAATCAGACTGTTGGAAAAAATGCTGGCCCGCAACTCCGTGACCAGAGCCAGTGCCCTTTTTCATCTGGCACAATTCGACTTTCCAGCTGTCGAAAGCATTCTCATGAATTGCCTGAAAATTGAAGACAACGCGGCCAATCTTCAGAAAATTGAGGCCATCCTCAATTCCAACATCGATGAAGCTCTGTTATACAAGGTTTTCTGCCTTAGCAGGGCGGAACAGAGCTCACGTCGGGTGGCACTTGAAAACATGTTCTCTCGCCTCGCCGAAACTCTGCTTTCACGGAATGGAGATCATTCGCAAACTCTTATCGGGCTGATCGATTCACTTTCCGGCCGCCTCGCAGGTGAAAAGCAGAAAGAGGCCAATGCCCCGGCCTGGTCACTTGAAAACATTCAGAAACTTCGCCAGCAGAAGATAGCTGAACCAGTCGCAACTACGACACCCGAACCGGCTGGCGAAAGCCTGGCAATCTTCGCGTTCAGTGCATTCTGCAGCAGCGGTCTGATCGCATGGCTTATCTGGATAGTCATTCTGAGCCCATTTTTGCCTGAAACCTCAGAAAACAAAGCTCGAGCGGGCCGCCCGGGTGAGTTCACCCTGATTGGTACCGTCGAAAAGGTAATGCCATTCGCGATTGAAGTCAAACCAGACAAAGAAAATTCCACCATGCAGATCATTTTGCCAAAAGTGCGCCAGGGGAAACGTCTGGAGGCTAAAATCAGAAAAACCGGCAATCAGGGTTCGGCTGAACTGCTTGAACTGATCAGCAATGAAGAATAGCATTCCCTTTCTCGTGTTTCGACGCGGCAGCATCTATCTTCTCGCTGCAGGCCTGCTTTCGCTGCTGATTCTGCTGATTTTTGCCATCAGCAGTCACACTTCTGGCAGAGCCCGCCTGGTAACCCTTGCCGACCGCAAACAGACAGCTCTTTATGCGCTCGAAGCCTGCTATGGCGATATCATTTCGCAGCTGCGCGTAAAAATCAAAAACCATGACGAGTCACTGATCAGCAGCTTCATAGCCGCTACCGCCGGGCAAAATCCTGAATTCGAATATTCCCCCGGGCAAACACTTTCGGATATGCTTTCCGGGCTGCAGGTCAATTTCAAAAGACACGAAATCGTCTTCGAAGATATCAACCCGCTCTCTTATCCTCCTGTCATCAACTTTCCTGCAGATCGTCAGCCCGAAAAGAAAGGCCGGCTCAAAATTGAGTGCGAAGTGAACTATGTAGACCACGATTACAGACTCACCGTCAGAGTGCCTTTCAAGACCGTCTTCACACTGACCCCGGTATTGCGGCAGTTTATCTTATTCGCCGACCGCATCGACCTTGAACAGCCCGAAAAAATCGGCGGCGGCGACCGCCTGAACATCATTCCCGTGAGTCATGGGGCCATCGACACCTCTGCTGCACTATCAACCGGAGGTGATAGATTGCCACTCTGCCTTGGCATGTCGATCAAACCACCCGAACAGATCAATCGTGACAACCACAAGGAAGGCTACGTCTTCCTTGGCCGCTCCGACAAGAACATCGTGCTGAATCTGGCCGGCGAAACCCAGCCTGGCGAAGGTGATCTGGCTGATCTCTGGCAGGTAACTCCATCATGTTTCAAACCGATAAATATTACCGATCTGCAGATTATCAACGCCAGCATCAGCACTGTTAACGGCAGCATACAGAATAAAACCCTCTCAGTACCGCTCAAAGGTCGGAATACCCGGGCCAATTTACGCCTGGCCGGCTTTTGCAAAGAGCTCGCCGCCCCTGAAGGCCCATGGATGAAAGACCTCGCATATTCACTCGAACGCGATGAAACGTTCCGCAGATTCGATAGTGCCAGAGAAAAACTGGCGCTCAGCAGTGGTCTGAAACTGTTCGGCCCAAGCTTTGAAGCAGGCGCCATAAGTGCCCGAATTCCTTACCCGCGCAATGTTCGCAACATTTTTGGTCGTGTTTTCAGCCGTTTTTTCGTCCTTGGCTATTTCGATTTTCCCAGTGCCTATCTGAACACAAAGCTGCTGTTCAATGATAATTCAGGCTATAACCCGCCCGATGGCAAATCTTCGTTTGGTGAAACCTACCCGTTTGAGATTGAGTCAGGCACTTACCGCAACTACATGTCCCGGCTCATGTCGGGCGATCCGGCTGCGAATGCCGATTTCGACCACCGCAACATTCCGGCAAATCTTGATGAAAGCGGCACGCCAAAGCTTTTCTCGCACGCCGATTTCAGAGGCACCGACGGAGTCACGCTCAAAGAACCGCTCGACAACTTCGCCAGTCAGTGGATTTACAGCCTGCACAGCGAACTGCTGCGCAATGAACCGGCCAGAATCGACAGCAGCATAATCGGCCGAATCACCAGAGTTTTTCGCAATCAGGAAGATTTCAAAACTGCCGCTGGGCTCAGCGACGGAAAACTTCTCATTGACGGCGTAGTCGCAATCGATGGAGACCTGACTCTTGAAGACCTGCCGGCCACGACCGAGATTCGAGGTGGCGTTATTCTCGTGAACGGTAAAATCAGCATCGGTAATCTTGCTCGCGGTTTTGTGCCGCAGATTGAACCACCCACCCAGCTGATGCTGACCAACGCATACCGTGATTATCTGCGCACTCTCAAGGCTGAAGACATTCTGACCTTAATCAGTCTGACCGGCGACCAGATTATTCTTACCGACAATGTGCAGATGGGCGTGCACCTGATTTCGCTCAAGCAGCTTGAAGCTCCAGAGCCGATGCTAACTTACAAGAACCCGGGCAAAGTGATGTTTGCTGGAGCCATTGCTGTTTCAACCCCAGACCTTGCCAATCTGACCAGGCAGTTTCGCGATGAATTGCCACTTTTCAGCTTTCCGCCAGAAATGGCAACCGAAAAGCCGCCAATGGCGGTGGTAATCAACGACGAACTCGAGGGATACGAATATGAAGTCAAATAGGGGCATGTCGTTTCTAGAAATAATCATCACCCTGTTCATCATCACCGTCGCCATGTTACCGCTTTTGAACTCAATTGGCTCGACCGGCCGCAGCGTCTATTCGATGGGAAAACACCAGCTCGCGGCCATGGTGGCACGTTCGCTGCTCGACCGTCTTCTGCAGCATCCGTTCGCTGTCTGCCGCCAGAAATGCCTTGAACTCGGCAGCGAAACCCCGGTAACCGCCGATCCTGATTTTGCACGCCTGGCCGCAAAAATCGCCTTCGACGCAAAGGATTACGATCGCATGACCTTCAGAGTGAACGTCACCGACGCCTCCTGTGCCGAAGAACAAAACCTGATGTTCGTAATCGAGGTTACGGTAAGCTGGCCAGTGCCAAACGCGAATGAAAAACGCGAAATTTCCTTCAAAAGCATTAAATATGAAACACGCATTTAAACAGCAGAAGCGGGCTTTTACCCTGATCGAACTCATGGTCGGCTTTTTTATTATCATGCTGATTTACGCAAGCTTCTCGCGTATTTTCCGCAGTTCAGGCCAGCAGATCGAAAAAAGCTCGCGCATGCTCGAACTACAGGGGCTTCTTGATTCAGTCGAGCATAATATCAGAGAAGACATCAGAAAGTTGAAACGAGTAGAGCTCAGCACCGAAAGCAACCCGGGGCGTTTCTGTTTTCTGATCTTCGATGCCGATAAGGTTTCGCGCCTGGAATATGAATTCAACCCCGACCGGCGGGCCATCCTGCGCAAGAATTTTTCAGAAAGCGCCCCGACAACACACCTGCTTGGGGAAGGCCATATCGAAGCATGTGTATTCGATGCCATCATTGAAGATGGCCAATTCAAACGCCTGGATCTAGCGCTCAATCTCAGGGTTGAATCAAACCTCGATATCGCCGACCGAGACCTCAGCGTGGTGGCACATTTCACCAGCCGCTGCACCGATCCTTACCGGCCCTGGCTTGCAGCTCCCTGAATCAGGGGGTTATCGTCATTCCGGGAAGATTGATCACTTCTTCAATCGGCCCGGCCTCTTCGTTCATCAGACTGTCAAAATCCGGCACACCGGTATCCTTGACCTCGTCGAGCGGCCCACCTCGTTCAAGCGAGAAAACCAGATCGGGCGTCGCGAATACTCTTGGAACGGAATCGGTGACGTCAAAATCAGGATATGCGGACTTGTCGCCGGTCAGATAAACCCTGCCATTGCCGCTCGCAAAAGTGACCTTCAGATCTTTCGGGTGCTCCTGTTCGATCTTCTTCGTCAGTTCGAACATGTTCTTCATGACCCGTGCGCAATGCTCGTTAACCTTCTCAAGAGGCAGATCGGTATTGGCGTAATAGCCCCCGCGGGTGACCAGCAGTTCCATCCACTGCAGCGAATCGTTGATGCGGCGGTGCGCCTCGCGTATCTGTTCGAGATTATCCTTGAAGGTGAACCTGAGGTTCGAGCCAGGATTCCAGAACAGACCGCCGGCGGTGAAGTCAAACTCGATCGCGTGACTGACGCCCTCTTTGTCCTGGGCATTGACGGTGACTTTGGCATCGAGAAAGTCACGCCCGGGCGGGTATTCTGCAGGCGGGGCACCGAGGCCGGCAATTTCGCCGGCCTCAAACGGATTGTCTTTGGCCAGCTGCATTTCTAGCCTCGTAAAACGCGATACGCAGGCGGTGAGAAAAGCGCGGCGAACGAAATGCTGTTTAACCAGCACCTTGAGCAGGGCGATTTTTGCGGAGACCGCCAGCGCTTTGAGCGGCAGCAGCGAAATTATGGCGTTGATCCTGTTTTTGTTCTTTTTAACCAGACCTTTCCAGGTCTTCTCTTCATCTGCCGGTTCCTTCAGATTCAAAATTTCGCGATATTTATTCATTTTTTCGTCGCGCAGTTCCGCATCGGGGTCGTCGACATAGTTGAAAACCACTTCTTTGAGCAGATCTGAACCTCTGATGTAATCGGCATCCTCGGTAGTCAGCCCGAAACAGTTGTCGCGCATCTTTTCCATACCAGAACTCAGGTCTGAAAACTGCTCGCTCAGGGCGGTCAGATAAGTTGCAAAATAGCCGCTTTCCCTGATGCCGGTTATTGCCAGATCCAGCTCCAGTGAATAATGGCACAGGTAAATGAACTGTTCGATGGTTTCAGCGCGGCTGCCGGCGTTGAAAAAACCCATGAGATTGAGGGCCAGAGGAAAGTAATGGAACGGCGCAACCTGAATGCGGTTCTGCACCAGCTGAATGACCGGATTGTTCATAATTTTTTCCCGATTGGCATCGCTGGTTTCGAAACCGTTGAGCGTCAGCTGAAAAAGTTTCTGCAGAAAAAAGTCATAATTGAAATAGCACCATTTTGCCTTGTCGTCGCCAATTTTCTGGCTGCCATGAAACCATGAGCTGAAATATTCTGCCTCTGCCGCCTCCTGTCTGGAAGCGAACGGATTGAACTGTGGCCACCACCATGACTCAGACTGGGCTTCTGCCTTCGTTTTCCATTTGTCGGCGATGACCTTCAGGTTGTTGCGGTAATCGATATCGTTGATCGAAAAAGCGTTGTAGTGACGGCACACCCGGAAACGTTCCAGAATGGCTTCTTTGAGACCCTCGAGCTGCTTGACTGCGTCAGAAGGGTAAACCTCAGGCGGATATTGCTGAACCTGCTTCTGCAGCAGACTGTAAACCTTCTGCGGAAAGCTTCCCGACCATTTCTGGTCGACCTGGCCGATCAGAGTCACGAAGGTCGGGTCGTTGTCGGCAAGAATCTTGTGGCAGTCGATGAAGTTGACCACCCAGGTTCTCAACCCGCTGGCATGGGCATCGGTTATCATGAATACCACGGAAACGAGTATCAGGGCGACGACTGCCCAGGGCGCCAGTGAAAAGCAGGCGAGACCGAGAATCGAACAGGCAAGATCGATCGTTACCTTGATCTGCTGATAAGTCATCTGCCCGTCCCGGAACAGGTAGCCCCATTCCTGCTCGCCGGCAAAACTGAAAGCTGAGAATGCCAGGTCGACAAAGCCAAGCACATCACCGACCCCCTTGAAAATCTTCATGGTCGGAGAATTTCCAGCCTTTTTGAACCCTTCGACTATCAGATCGCACGAATCATCGCTGAGGTTGTATGCTTTCACGGCGTGATATTTTTGCAGTACGGTCAACAGGCCGCCAACTTCATGACAGGTATGGAGATAACTTTTTGTCGACACACCCAGCATCTGAGTCAGCTTGCTCCTCTTGAAAAGCCAGCCACCAAAAGTATACCTGGCGACCTTATCGGCCAGACCCTTGTAAAAATCGAATTTGCCGAGAGTGTCTGATTTAAACTGCTGAATGGCAGCCATATCGTTATAAATGGTCGTGACCCCTGCCGCAATGTTGAAAGTCAGACTCAGGGCCGTGTAGAGAGTGAGAATCTCAAGACCGCTGCCTTTGGCATCGAGCCCGCTGAATACCGCACCCATTTCGGTAGACAGAAACACGAGAAAGTTCCTGACAATCTCATCTTTGTTGCGACCGAGAACTGTCAGCTGGTCTTTAAGATACTCGGTCGGGTAGATGCCAATATCGTTGGCGTTTAGCTTGCCAGCCTGTTCTTCGATGCTGATCGACGGCAGAACTTCTTCGGTCAGTTCGCGCGAAACCCGGTCGGCCGCAAATGCCCGGTCAATATCGAGAACGGCCGGGCTTATGGCCAGCCAGAAGCAGAACAACAGAACTCTGATACGAATGCGTTCAAATCTGAATTTCATCCGGCCTCTCCTTAAAGGTTTCCGATCAGAAAGCCGGCATATTCGGCCGCTCTGGGGGTGGTATCTGCAGTCGCGCTGATCTGCCTGAGTTTTTCAAGGCCGCCGGCGCGGTCTCCGGTGCCGATCATCGCGGCTGCTTCATGGCATACCCAGAAGTTCGCCTCCTCGGAATTCCAGATCTTGAGAGTCTGAGCCTGCCGCGCCGTTTTCAGCAACAACGCATGGTTGCCGGTCGACTCGGCGATGCTTCTCAGTCTGGTAAAACTTGAACCGGCCACCGTCGAGCCCGAATAATCGGCGACAATTTTTTCGAGCAACGGTAAAGCCTTCTCGTAATCTGGCTGGTTTTCGGAATACAGATAGAGGTTGGCGAGTTTCCAGCAGCCTTCGGGGGCGTATTCTGACGCCGGACAGGTGAATATAAGCTTTTTAAGGGCATCTTCATAGGTTTTTGTCTCTTTGGGGTCGACCTTCTGCAGCCCCATGATGATTTCAACGGCCGCTGAAGCCTGCTGCGCCGCTGGAAGCGGCTCAAAAGCGTCGCTGCTGCCGACAGGCGACGACCCGGTTGCCGCCAGCACCTCATCCTCTGCGCCTGTTCTACTGCGAAACAGGGTGCCAAGTTTCTGCAAAGCCTCATTTTCAGGGAATTTGTGCAGCGCTTCCTTTATAAGGGCATTGCCACGTTCGTATTGTTTAAGCTTTCCCAGCAGACGGCCGGCCGCAAGATAAAGTTCTGCCGACGGCTGATCGGCTATGCCTTTCAGATAGACCGTGACCGCTCCGTTGAAATCTTCGCCTTTTTCGAGCCGGCGCCCTTCATCGAGACAGTTGGCCGCGAAAACGGCAACAGCCGAAGCCAGCAGCCAGACAAAAACCACCACCAGAATATTTGCTCTCATTTATAAACCTCGACTCTCTCGAATCTGTCATCTTGAAAATGCAGTAAAGTTCAGGGACTGCCTCCGGGATGACTGGACAATCGTCATGTTTCAGGGTCACTACTCCTCATTCATGTGTTTTTGCCCCGGATGGGCTTAAACTGTCCTGCAAAAGACCAGTCCTTCGCCAACATTGCATAGATGTTTAAAAACTGTCATTGCGAGGAGCGTAGCGATTTAGCCATGGACGGCTTTATGCCGCGATAGCCAGGATGGCGGTAGCGGTCGAAGCAATCTTTCTCTGCCATAAGGATTGCCGCGTCGGGCGGTCGCCCTCCTAGCAGTGACAGAGCTTCCTCTATGCTCTTCCCTTACAGACAGTTTTTAAATTCACTTTCAACTTTAACACAGCACTAGTGCGAATAGCCGCTTGCGGGAGCCTGTTTCTCCCTGGCGCGGGCCGATTCAATCAGATCTCGGCAGTTTTGGGCAAAAAAATCTTCTTTCTTTTTTTGATCCCAGTTTGATGGAGTCTGGCGCCAGTCTTTCCATTGTTTGAGCCGGCCAGTAGTGTTCCTGTCTGCAGCCGGCCGCTCCCGGGGCTGATCGACAACCGCTCGAGGATGATCATGAGCGGCGATGACACCGGAATTTCCGGCAAGTATCTGCCAGCTGCGCACCCGGAAAGTGGAAGCAAGAACCAGAACGACAGACCAGAAGCACAGGCAGAGAACGATTATTTTTCTGCGCTTCGGCTGCATAGGCTAAAGTTGTTCTAAGGCTGATTTCTCGTCAGCAAAAATGGTAGCCTGACCGATTATGCCGACCACCATGAAAACTTCCTGATAAAGCTGCGAGACGCCGACCAGACCAAACCGGCCCTTAGGATCGGCAAGAACTTCTTCGGTCATTTCAAGTATCTGGGTTATCCCAGGACTGTTGATTACCGAAGTCTTTTCAAGATTGAGAATTACGCGGTGAATACCATTGGCAAGGCTTTCTTTTACTGCAGCACGCAGTGACTGACCAGCCGGTTCATTAAAATAACCAATAGCACGCAAAACCATGGCATCATTGACAACAATCTTCTCAAAAGTAAATTCATTCATTCTCTGAGCATATAAACTGCGCGAACAAAAGTCAAATTCCAGACATAACAGAAATAAAAATCCCCCCGGCATAAGCCGGGGGGTGGTTATCTGACAATTATTTCAGATAGCTGTCGATGATTTCCTGAACGCGGCCGGAATCATTGAGTTCCTTGAGACCTGCGTTGAATTCAGCGCAGAGAGCCGGATCATTGAAGAGGATCTTGTATGCGGTCTTCGGGAAAATTTCGTGATAAACGATTTCGGCAGTGGTATCGATATCGGTGGTCTGCTTCTTGTAATACTTGAAGATATTGATATCTGATACGATCGCATCGGCGCGGCCTGAATACAGAGATTTAACCTGCAGAACCTGTTCACCCTGTTCAGAATAGTTCGGGTTGTCAGCGACTACCTTGGCGTATTCTTCGCCGAGGTATTTGTTGGCATTCTGAAATGCTACGATTACTTTGTCCTTGAGATCCTGAACCGAAGCAATCTGCACATTCTTGGATTTCAGAGAAATTGGGTAATTCTGATAGTTGATTACCACATCAGAATAAGTACCTTCTGTAACACCTGATGCTTCGTTAATGGTCATGGCACCATCAAATTTTTTGTAATCATGAATAACTCTGACAAAAGGAACGTATTCCATTTTGAGAGTATGGCCCTTTTTAGCCAGGGCTTCTCTGACGATATCAAC
The DNA here is from genome assembly GCA_964585025.1 of uncultured bacterium. Taxonomy (GTDB): domain Bacteria; phylum Muiribacteriota; class Ozemobacteria; order Ozemobacterales; family Ozemobacteraceae; genus Rifleibacterium. The sequence continues at coordinate 21,311 of CAZPCO010000002.1, forward strand.
TTCGATACCATTGTTGGTGGCTTCGAGATGATAGGGAGGAAGTGAAAGACCGGCTATCAGGGTTACTTCTTTGGCCTGGGCGGTCATGGAAAGGGCAAAAACCATCATGAGAGCAAAAAGAACAGCTAATTTTTTCATTTTGATAATCCTTTTGTTAATTAAAATCATTCACCGTGCATTTTAACGCCATATTTCTTACGCAGTTCGAGGAGCATATCCTTATTTTCGGCCAGGAAAGCATTCAATTCCTTGATGATTTCCGGATATTTGGTGGTCGAAAGCAGATAAGAGCCGTCTGAGAAATTCGGCAGTTTGTCGGCAAACATGAATTTTGCCGGATCTAGACCGGCATCCTTTATGGCACGCTGAGCAACGATAATGTTGCCCCAGGCACCTTCGATACGTTTGTCATCAACCATTTTCACCAACTGGCTAAGATCCTGAGCTTCAGTCAGCTTAAGACTGCCGGCATTGATTCTGTCCATGTAAGCCCAGGGAGCAAAACCTCTAACCGTACCGATATGAGTGAGTTTATCGTTAGTCAGATCTTTGTTTTCGGCGAGAATGGTCAAACCATCGATGAAATCGATGATCGAGTCTGTGTAATACAGAGTCTTGTCTTTCTTTTCGTCGGCAGCCCATTTGGGGTTGTCGGGAAATTTGAAATCGATCTGGTTATCGTACAATTCGGCATAGAGGCGAATTACCGGCAGCAGTCTGTAGGTAATGTTATATCCCTTGGCCTTGGCGAAAGCATCAAAAACCTCACGGCAATAACCGGCCATTTCATTAGGTTTAGCCGGATCAAAGCCATAAAAAGGCAGATACTCAAGTTGTTCGACACCGATGATAAAATCTTTTTTTGCAGGTGCAGCCGCATCCTGGGCAAAACCGAGTGAAGCGACAAACATTGCGACAATGACTAAAAGCAGACTCTTTTTCATTACCCCATTGCTCCTTATTTTTTTATCAGAAGACCCGGCTTACGCCGGGTCTTCCTTGACTCAGAACACAATGATCAGCTTATTTGTCGGCGTGCATTTTGATGCCGTATTTGGCACGAAGTTCTTTTACGAAGTCGGCCTTTTCGGTCATGAAAGCGTTGACTTCTTTGATCAGTTCAGGATAGAGCTGAGTGGAAAGCTTGTAAGCATCTTTGTGGTGAGGCAGATTTTCGGCAAACATGAACTTGGCGGCATCGAGACCACCGTCTTTGATAGCCTGCTGAGAAACGATGATGTTGCCATAGGCGCCGTCGATGCGCTTGGCTTCAACCTGCTGCATCAGAGCGCCGATGGTGTTGGCTTCGCTGCATTTCAGGCCTTTGGCAATGAGGTCAAGATAGGTGAACGGGGTAAAACCGCGCACGGTACCGATTTCTACGAGTTTGTCGGCAGTTACGTCTTTGTTGTCGACATGGATCATCAGACCATCGGTGAAATCGCAGATCGATTCGCTGTATTCAATGGTCTTGTCTTTTCTTTCGTCTGCAGACCAGCCCGGATTGTCGGGAAATTTGAAATCTACCTGTTTGTCGAAGAATTCAGCGAACAGGCGTTTGACCGGCAGCATTTTGTAGGTAAAAGTGTAACCTTTTTCTTTGGCGAAAGCATCGAAGAATTCACGTGCATAGCCGATGTATTCTTCTGGTTTGGCGGGGTTAAGACCGTAATAGGGCTGATATTCGATCTGTTCGACACCAATTACAAAATCCTTCTTGGCGGCGGGAGCTGCATCCTGGGCAAAACCCATGGCAGCAAAAAACAGTGAAGCAAAAACGAATAACACAACAAATTTTTTCATCCAAGTAACTCCTATTTAAAGATTTTCTCTCTACACACACGACTAAATCCTCAAAAGACCCGGCCCTTGCAGACCGGGTCTTCCGAAGAATCAGTTACAACAGATTAGAAATGATACTGAATCAGAACGTTCAGATTGCGCTCGTCGGAATCCCAATATCTCTTGGCGCCGGGGAACAGTTCCTTGCCGTCTTCAATGCCAAATTTATTGGTCCAGTAGACGTATTCAACGCCGAGATAGAGTTTGTTTTTCTTATAGTTTTTCAGTTTGAGAGCTTTGCCAAGGTTCCACTTCAGCTGTGAGGTGAAGTTGGTGCTGGCTTTGTGTTCTTCACGGCCGCGGGAAGCGGTAACGGTAGTTTCGGGAGTAGTGTAATCTACGAAACCGTCATAGACGAATTCGGCATCGCCGATGTTGAAAGGATAACCCCAGCACAGAGTAACCTGCTGGTTTTTATAGGGAGCATGGCCGGCGGGATGATCAGACTGACCATTGGCGCGCAGGAAATAGTCGATCTTGAAGTGAGTGAAGCCCTTGAACTTGAAATTGATACCGAAACCGAACAGGTGGTTGCGCAGATGCAGGTCGGTGTTGGTGCCTGAATCATTTGAATAAAAGGTATCGTCATGTTCATAGCAGTATGACAGGAAATAGTCCTGGATGATGCCGTTGGAAAGATCTTTATTCAGAGCTTTACCCAGGCTGATGCGGGGGTTGACTTCAGCGTAGAATTCGCGGTCGCCATCGTTGTTCCAGAGATAGTCGAAGAACATGAAAGTGTCACCGAAGTCGGTTTCGCCACAATGTTCGAAAGTGAAAACAGTGCGTGTTTCGTCATTTTCATAGGGCAGAGCAACATTGAAAAGGTTCGGATTGTCATAGGGAATCCGATAGTTGGCGCCACCAAGAAGGCTGACGTTGAAATCCTGCCAGAAGTACTTGGCGGAAGCCGGCGAAGCAAGCAGCAGGGCCGCGAACAGGACGAGAAGAATTCTCTGTTTAACCATACAATAACACCTCTAGAAAATTTTTATGATCCTTAATCTTTGCAACAAAACTCAACCGGACAAACATATTTGCAAAGCCAGAAAATTGCAAGAAAAAAGAATAAAATAAAATATTACTATTCATTGTGCAATTTGCATAATTGTAGTAATGTGAGCATCAGTTCAACCTTATATGAGATATAATTCGGGTTTTTGCATCAGAGTGCTTTTTATTTTCACTTTTTTCTTGCGATAAAAAATGTTTCAGGTATTGTACACATGTTGAGATTGATGAGAGAAATTTATCCGGCTGGAAGGAAGAAGTTGTATGTTTAAAACTCTTCGCGCACAGCTGCTGATCTGGGTTATTTTCATCGAGACCGCAATTCTTCTGACCGCGGGGGTTCTTCAGTATCAGCAGAAAAAAACCACCGAACTGGCTGATCTAACCAGACAGTGCGAGATGGTTACCATAAGACTGAATGGCATCCTTCCGGCGGCTCTCTATAACTATGATGACGAACAGGTTTCCAGGGTTCTCAACGCCGAAATGGAAAACCTGAATATCACTCAGATTCTTGTACAGACGAAAAAGAAACTGCATGGCTTCATCAGAGATGAAAACTGGGCGGTCAAACCTGCCAAACAGTCAGATGAGGCGAGCGCGACCGTAAAACTCAAACTGATCTACGACCAGGGTCGCGGCCAGGAAGAGATGGGCGATCTGATGATCTATACAACGCAAAAGTTCATCGATGCTGCCCTGAAGAAAGAACTTTTCAATACGTTTCTGGTTATCATGATTCTTGATTTCTGTATCCTTATCCTGCTGTCGATAATCCTCGGGAAAAAGGTCGTCATCCCGATGCGGGCCATTGCCGACACCATGCTGGTAGTTGCCAAAACCCGCAACGCCGGCATCAGACTGAAACCAGGCACCACTGAAGAAATCAATGCTGCCGTCAACTCGATCAATGAACTTCTCGAAGCCAATCAGCAGGCGGCCCGTGTTGCCGAGCGCCTTGGCGAAGGCGACCTCACCGTCAGGGCTGAACCGGTTTCTGACGAAGACACTATGGGTCTGGCACAAAAACGCATGCTGTCGAGTCTCACCGAACTTATATCAGAAATAGCCATGGTTTCTGAATCTCTCAGCGACGGAGCCGAAGGTGTTTCGAGTGCCAGCGAGGCGCTCAGCGAGCAGACAACCGGTGAAGCTGCATCGGTGCAGGAAATCAGCGGTTCGCTTTCTGAAATTGCCAGCAGGGCCAAATCTAACGCCGAAAATTCTGAAGCGATGCGCGTTCTTTCCACAGAGGCAAAAAACGCAGCGACTACCGGCAATGAACAGATGAAGCAGATGGTTCAGGCCATGAATGAGATCAATGCTGCGTCACAACAGATTGCAAAAGTAATCAAAGTTATCGACGATATTGCCTTTCAGACCAACCTTCTTGCCCTTAATGCCGCCGTTGAAGCAGCCAGAGCCGGGCGGCACGGCAAAGGCTTTGCGGTGGTCGCCGATGAAGTTCGCAATCTGGCCGGTCGCAGCGCCAAAGCGGCTCGTGAAACCGGCGAACTGATAGAAAGCACGGTCAAAAAGGTCAAAACCGGCGCCGATGTTGCAATCAAAACCAATGCCGGCCTGCAGATAATTGTCGATACGGTAATCAAAACCTCAAATCTTATTGAAGACATCGTTGCTGCCAGTAAAGAACAGGCTGCCGGTGTCGAGCAGATTTCAACCGGTCTGGTCTCGATCGAATCGGCAACCCAGAAAAACTGCGCCACTTCAGAAGAAACGGCTTCAGCCGCCCAGGAACTCAGTCAGCTCGCCCATCAGCTTCGCGAGCTACTGAGTCGTTTCAAACTCAGGGAAGAAAGATGACACAGGAGTCACACATGATCGAATATGCCTTCGAACTCGATAACGGCAAAAAGATCGGTTTCAAGGTCGTGTTCAACAGGGTTCACGAAAATATCAGGGTTCCGGGCGCTTACCCGCCCTGGACGATGCTCAATTTCAAAAAGTGCTCCAACTGCACTCTTTCAGACAAGGATCATCTGTATTGCCCGACGGCAGTAGATATCAAGAGTGTGGTCGCCGAGTTCGCCGAAATTTCTTCGATCAATGAAATGAATGTCGTTGTGCGCATGCCTGACCGCACCATCAAAAAGAAGTGTGATGCCCAGACCGGTTTGAATTCACTGCTTGGTCTCATGATGGCGACCAGTGCCTGCCCGATCCTGTCAAGGCTTAATTCACTGGCCAGATTTCATCTGCCGTTTGCTTCGTTTAACGAAACCCTGTATCGAACCGTTGGCGACTACCTGATTAAGCAATATCTGATCAAAACCGACGGCGGCGTACCCGATTTTGAACTTAAAGGGCTCGAAACTCTCTATCGCGAACTTGCCCTGTTGAACCAGTGCTTTCTCGAACGCCTCAAAGAGGTGGCGAAACTTGATTCATCGATCAATGTCATCGCCAATCTTTCGAGTCTGTCGATGATCGTTCAGTTTTCGATCAACGAACGCCTGAAATCATTCAAGGAGTTCATCTGATCAGGGCTTAATGCTCTCGCGTGCAGCCAGAAGCTTCAGTGATTCTCTGAACCGGTTGTAGGTCGTTCTGGCACTGTGACTGAAAAGAGCCCCCGGCCGGGAAAGCGCTGGATTGTCATTGCGTCGCGACAGGCTGAGTGCCATATTGTTGGCCCCTTCAAGCAGAATGCCGAGCGTATCGTAAAGCAAGGATTTAACCCGGGCTTCAGCTTTATCACAAAGTTTCTGAGTGGCATCCGAACGCGAAATCATCGCCTTCAGCATCCGGGTTAGAACATCTGGATGCTGGCGAAAAAACTCTTCAACCTGACCAAGCTGTAGAACAACCGCGGTAACATCGGTTGCGCAGACAACATCGGCAGTACGCCGCATGTCATGAGTCGGAGAATCGAGATTGAGAAAAACCGCAATTTCACCGACGATGCTGCCAGGACTGTCGATGACGATATTCGGATTGCCTCCACCGATAATGACCTCGGCAGTGCCTTCGGTAACAATAAACAGAGTGTCTCCGATCATGCCCTGGCGGCAAAGATAAGTGCCGGCCTTGAAGGTCTGCAACCCAAGAGTGCGATCAATATCAGGCACAATACTGCATGATACGGAAGCGCTGGACAAAGTGCCGGTTTCGGCCTGTTTCAGAATACTTCTGGCAAGCTCATAAGCTTTGTGAGTGCGTGACGCAACATAATCAGAATCGTTCATTACCGGAAGAACTGCATTGGCAAGCTCGTTGACCCCGGCAATGTAATCGCGTGCCACGTTGCGCAGAAAAGCGTCGAGCTCGACTTCCTCTCTGGCTATTGCAGCAAAATGAGAGAAAAACTGCTTCATATAACGGGCGAATGACACGCAGGCCTTCACCCCGATTATCGGGTCTTCCTTGAGATGGTTCTCAAGAGTCTCTGCATCATGAGCGGGAACCTCGGTAACCATCGATTCATCGAGAGCGAAAACCGAGAACTCCTGGGGGCGGCCAGACAGAGCCTCAATTTCACCAAAAAGTTCCTGATGCGAAACAATGCCGATCAGATCAGCTTCGTTGAGCATATGTTTTATGCCCAGCTCTCTGACCGACTTTTTGCTAAGAACTTTGGCAAACCGGCCTTCATTAACCTTGAAAAATGAAGGGACTATTTCGCCCTGAAGAAAAACGTGGTCGCCGGGAGAAAAAGAGGTCCGAATTTTATCAACCATTTAGACACCCCTGATGGTACAACTCTAATTTTGTTTAATTGTAACCCTATATTACGACCAGATGTCAAAAAAGTTTTACTATTTTTGAAAAAATATTACGTCATCACTTACAAAAAAATCATTCAGCGCTCGTCTGACGGTTCATTCGCCGACCCGTCCTTCGACTCCTTCGACCGGCCAGGGGCCGGCTCAGGAACCGCCCGAGAGAATACCGTTTCTTTCGAGCAGCGACCCGTCAGCGCGCAACAATTCGACCACTGCCGTCGTATAGCCCACTGCTGCCTGCGCTTCAGCAATTCGGGCAGCAGCGAGGTCTCTCTGTGCCTGAGCGACCTGAAATGCTGTGGTTTTGCCGACATTGAACTTGACTTCTTCGACACGGAGTTTTTCCTGCTGCTTTTGGGAAGTCGCAGCCGTGGCCGTCATCTGCTGCATTGTTCTTTCAACTTCGATATAGGCTTTGATCACGTCTTCCTTAACCAGCTGTTCAAGATTGGCAAGAGCTTCACGCCGCATAGCAGCACTGGCACGCGCCTTGCGAACTTCTGCCCTGGCAGCTCTTCGACCACGCACCAGATCGTAGGTAAAGCCGGCCGAAATGTCGTATGAACCTTTTTCACCCGGCCGCGGATTCGAACCGGTCAACGCTGTCGAATAGCCGGTTTTGCCAAGAGTTACAAAGAAATCCAATTGTGGCAGCATACCGTTTTTGCTTGCAACCACTTCGAGTTCGTCGCGAGCAAGCATCAGACGTGCCTGCTGTAACTCAGGCCGCATTTCAAGCGCTACGCTGATGTGCTCTTCAAGAGTCATCTTTCCAGGTCTGGAAAGAACCGGTTCATCAGACAATTCAGGCTTTATCTGCCAGAAATTGCCCGAATCCGGGTTGATCGAACGCAGAAGTGAAACTGCCTTTTCTACCGACTGACTTCCGGCATTGATGAGATCTTCATGACGCAGAGCGACTTCGGCTTCGGCAGCAGCTTCTTCGGATTCAGCGATACTGCCGGCCTCGATGCGCTTATGAGTTTCGTCGCGCTGTTGACGAGCAAGTTCCAGTGATTCTCGAACAATTTCGAGCTGCCTGCGACTCAGATAATACTGCCAGTACTGGTTTTCAACCTGAGCGACAAAGTTGAGCACAAAACCCTTCAATTCATATTCAGACCATTCAAGATCGAGCTCTGCCTGGCGCAGCGACACCAGATTCACATTCCGGCCGGCACCACGGCGCAGAGGGTGGGTGAGACTGATGCCAAGCCTGGTGGCAAAAAGATTATCAGAGCGTGCCGAACGGCTTCTCGCCATACTCAGGTCAACCGAACCAAGAGTACCGGACTCGGAAAGTTTTTCGAATTTGAGCGCGGCATCGGTTCTATTGGAGACGGAATCCCCGAGATTGCCCTGCTGAAAAATTGTTTTTCCCAGTTTTTCACTGCCGGCAAATTCAGCACTTACTGCCGTATCGAAGGCAGCCCGTTCCTTTTCAATCAGCGCCCGGGCCATTTCAGGCTGTATCTTTTCTACTTTCAGAGCGATATTCTGTGCCAAAGCCATACTGATCGCATCTTCGAGCGAAACAGTCAACGAGGCGCCCGAATTGGTAAAAATTCCAAAATCGTCAGCTGCAACAGCTGGAACACCGGCCCATCGAATAATAAACATTATTGCCAGCAGCAGCCGAACAACTGCCTGCATGCGAAGTCCATTCTCATACCGTTTCATGATTTTCCTCTTCTGCCGGCTTTCTGGCATAACTTTCGCCGCGAAAAGCCAGTTCGAACTCGACGTAAATTGCCGGAATCACCAGCAACGAAATGAAAGTGGCGCAGACAAGGCCGCCAAGAACTGCCCGGGCCATAGGAGCCTGAACTTCTCCCCCTTCGCCAAGACCGATTGCCAAAGGCAACAAACCAAGAACGGTCGTCAGGGCAGTCATCAGAATCGGCCGGCAACGATCGCGCGCCGCTTCCGCAACAATGCCAAGCAGATCGTTTCTGCCTTTGCCACGCAGGTCGTTGATATGATCAACAAGCAGGATTGAATTGTTAACCACGATGCCGCCAAGCATAATGCAGCCGATAAACGACTGAATATTGAAGGTGGTATTGGTGAAATAAAGCATCACCACGACCCCGATCGCCGACAAAGGCACGGTCAGCATGACGATAACCGGGTCATACAGCGACTCATATTGAATTGCCATCACCATGTAAACCAGAACGAGAGCGAGAACGAAGCTGAAAAGCAGCTCTTTGAAAGACTTCTGCTGTTCTTCGTAGTCACCGGTCATGACAATGCTGAAGTTTGCCGGCAACGGAATTTCACGCAGTTTTTCCTGAATCTCAGCGATGACAAAGCCAAGAGACCGGCCTTCAACGTTCGCCGTGACTTCGAGAACTCTTTCCTGATCGCGGCGTTCGAGGCGGGTCGGACCTTTCTGCGAATCGATGTGAGCGACATTACGCAGCATCACCTGCTGCCCGGCAGAGTTGGTAATACTCAAATTGAGAATTTCATCGATCTTCATGAATTCAGCATTGCGCGCCTTAACGAGAATGCGGAATTCATCGCCGCCTTCGCGCAGATTACCGGCACTGCTGCCAGCCATCATGGTCTCGAGAAACGAAGAGATCTTCGCCATCGTCAGCTTCTGGTCGGCAGCTCTGGCTCGATCGATAACCACGATGCGCTCCGGCACACCTTCTTCACGCGCCAGCTGAACATCGGTAACCCCATCGACACTCTTCATGAGCTTCACGACTTCAACTCCGAGGGCATCGGCGATAGTCAGGTCATAGCCACGGATCTCGACTTTAACTTTATCTTCATCGCCGCTTCCCATGCGCATCATAAACATGCCCTGGCCCTCACGGGTTCTGATCTCGGCGCCTGGGATCGCTGAAAGTATTTTGCGCAATTCACCGGCAATCTGACTGCTGCTCTTTTTGCGGTCGGCAGAAAGCGGAATTCGGATCTGACCTGAATTCAGAGAACTGCTGCCCCCGCCACCGCCGCCGCCACCACCGACATTGACAAAAACGGTCTCGGCTTCAGGCAAATTTCTGATAATCATCTCTTCAGCCTGAATGAATATTTTCTCGACAAGGCTTAGGCGAGTGCCTTCTTCGGTTTCAATCGTTACCCTCACTTCACCCTCGTCAGCGGTCGGCATCAGTTCGGTGCCGATACCACGGGCCAGAGCCACAGAAAGCGTCAGCACCAGACCGACGACAAACGCCATCGTCTTGCGATGCGCAAGAACAAGGCGCAAACATCGATCATGCACCTTCAAAACCTGATCGATTGTCCAGTCGGAAAAACGCTTTATCGGACCGCGCTTGCTCGAACCATTCATCTTGAGAAGCTGCGAACACAGCATGGGAACAATTGTCAGCGATACGACCAGCGAACAGAGCAAAGAGAATGAAACGATATAGGCCATCTGTTTGAACATGACCCCGGTCATCCCCTCTACGAATAACAGAGGAAGAAAGATCACCACCGTCGTCAAAGTACTGGCAAGCACCGGCATAGCCACTACAGCAGAGCCCTCGGCAGCTGCCTGCACCATTGGATGGCCCTTCTCGCGAAAACGGAAAATATTCTCGAGTACTACGATCGAGTTGTCGACCAGCATGCCGATTCCGAGCGCTACGCCGCCCAGAGACATGATATTGAGGGTGAACTCGAAATAGTACATCAGGGCAAAGGTAGCGATAATCGATAAAGGAATGGCAATCGCGATGATGAAGGTACTGGCGACATTACCCAGAAAGAAATGCAGAATCAGAATCGCCAGCAGCCCACCATAGACAGCTGAAGAACTGACGTTGTCGATAGCCCGCTGAATATACCTCGAGTTGTCGACGATGGCATTCAGCCTCAACTGCGGAATCTCGGCATTGATGCGACCAATTTCGGCTTTAACTGCATTGGCCACCGCAACCGTATTGTTGCCGGACTGCTTGTTGACCATGATGCGAACCCCGGGCTTCCCGTTGATACGAACGATGCTGCGGCGCTTTTCCCAGAGATCACGCACTTCGGCGACATCACGAAGATGAATCAGCTTGCCTGCCGCTTCGCCAATAACCAGACCGGCAATTTCAGCGGCATCTTTGAATTCACCAGGAGTTCGCAGCCTCAGCTCATAGTTTCCCGATTCGATCATGCCGGCGGGCAGGTTGAGATTCTCGGCTTTGAGCCTGCTGATTATCTGATCCGGAGCAATTTTTAGAGACCTGACCCGGTTTATATCGATATTTACCTGAATCTCACGCTGGTTTCCCCCCATGACATCGATGGCGGCAACGCCAGGAATGCGTTCGATACGGTATTTAACCTGTTCTTCTATCAGATTCAGCATCTGCACGGGGTCGAGATTGCTGGAAGCTCCAATAATCATTACCGGCATCGCGGCGGCATCGAACTTTCTGATGCTCGGTCGCTCGACGTCGTCGGGCAGGCGACTGAGTACGCGATCGAGGCGATCGCGCAGATCGTTGGTGGCAGCGTCAAGGTCGGTTCCCCAGGCGAACGACACTCTTACCCGGCTACTTCCTTCGCTGGATGTAGAGGTGATTTCTTCAACCCCCGGAACAGCCGCAATCGCCTGCTCGATGGGTCTGGTTATCAATGTTTCAATTTCGGTTGGGCTGGCATCAGCATAACTGGCTGATACGGTTATGGTCGGATATGTGATATCCGGCATCAGATCTATCGGTAGTTTATAGAGGGAAACCACCCCGAAGATAACCACCATGCAAAGCACCATGGTTACACCAATCGGACGGCTTATGGATAATTGGGTCAGATTCATCTGCCACCTCTGTTCCCGTCCTTCGCGGGCCTGTCAGAGTTTTTTCCATTCACCGGCTTTTTAAAGTCTTCCTTGCTGGTGAGTCGAATCTGACTGCCATCTTCAAGCAGATGATGGCCGAGCACCACAACGTCTCCAGAAATGGTTGGAGAAGCAATTTCAAATTTTTCGGTCTCTCTGAAACCTGTCTGAACCGGAACAAAGGAGGCAATATTTTTTTCGCGGTCAACAACAAAAACCCCTTCGACATCATTACGGCGCACCAAAGCTTCGGCAGGGGCGTAAGTTACTCCCTCGTGTCGGTCGTAGATAATTCCAGCTCTGATAAACATACCGGGTTTCAGCACCAGATCAGGATTCGGCAGTTCCAGTTCGATACGGGCCTGGCGTGAAATGTCACTCAGAAACGGTGCGATACGTGCAACCCTGGCACTGAAAACCCGGCCTGGAAGGGCAGCCGTCTCAATTTCCACCTGCATACCCGTTCTGATTTTGAAATAGTCGTTTTCAACCACATCGATGACGGCTGTAAGCGTTGCTATATCTATAATTGAAACAATAGCGCCATTGGCACTGACCATGGCTCCTTCATTCTGCAGGCGTTCTGCCACAAAGCGCCGTGATGAACCGCCTGACCATGAAACATCGACATTGGCATAGGCAAGTTTGAGCTTTGCTGTTGCCAGGGCAGATTCTTTCTGGCTCAGCAGAGCTTTATTCACCTGATGTTTAGCCTGCTTCGTTTTATGGGCAGCCTCAGCGTTCTCAACTTCAACTTCAGACGAAACCTTCTGCTGGCGCATTTTTTTGACGCGGTCGAGTTCACGCTGCGAAATCTCGAGAAGCCCGGCGCTCTCGTTGTAATTGGCGCGGGCAATCTCGAGATCGGCTTCTGACTGTTTGACATCGAGCAGCAATTCTTCGTCGTCCAGATCGGCAATTGAAGCGCCATTGTCGATCTGATCGCCGATATCGACATACAGTTTTTTGATACGGCCGGCAATTTTCGGCGCCACCATGAATCGTGAAACCGGTTCTATCGAACCGACGAAGCGTCCTTCATCGACAAGATTACCAACCTGTAGAGGTTTTACTTCGACAGCGACAACCGCCGGACCGCCAGGCCCGCGCCGGCCTTTACCACTGGTGTCACTCTTCTGAATATTGGTCAACAGCAGCCAGGCAAGAGCTATCCCGGCAAAAAATGTCAAAGCGAATTTCTTCATCTTTTTCCCCCGTCGGCAGTTTCTTCAACTGCGCCATCATACAGATTTTCAAGGCCATTCGCAGCGTTGCTGACAATTCTTGCCAGCAGGTCGAAAGCCATTTTTCGTTCAGCAGCGGCAAAACCGCTCGTCAACTGGCGATTCCAGTCGCGCAATATCGATCTGATCTCGACAGCGACAGTGCGACCGGATTCGGTGATACTGACCTCATAGCGACGATGGTCGTCACTGGCGACTTTTCTGGTCACATAACCGAGTTCTTCAAGCTTTCTGATGGCTCTGGCTGTGGTAGCCTTGTCAAAAACCAGCGCCCGGGAAATTTCTTCCTGCGAAGATGCGCCGCAGCGGTTCAAATATGACAGGAAGGGAAACTGCCCGTAGCCAAGGCGCATTGGCCCGAGTTTTTTTGCCATGTAAGCATGGGTTGCCCGGTATGTCAGAGCTACCCATCTGCCAAGAAAAACCTCTTCGACCGGGTTTTGATTCGAATTCAGACATTGGTTGCGCATGCAACTAATTTATCACATCGATACCAATAAATAAAGACCGCCCGGAAAATACCCCTGACAGGAAAACCAAATTCTTTCTTCGGCACACCGGCATAGGCATGTATTGCGAGAAACATCCGGTGTCACAGACATCTGAGATTGCTTAGGCTGCTTCGCTGCGCTCGCATGCCGTTTTTGCAACTATCCTTGCAAGGAGAAATGCGAAACATGGCAATTTTGCAATTATTGTTTGCTGTATGATTACCAGGGTGTGGCGTTTTCTGCCTGTTTATATGATATAATCTTCCTGGGAGAAAACTATGAACCGCCAAGGCATGGCTATTTTTGAGATCGTTGCCCTGCTGTTGCTTCTGGCTGCAGCCTGGGTCGGCGACACTATCGGCTCGCGCTACGGCAATGTCTACGGCATCATCGGCATGGTCGTTCTGCC
>CAZPCO010000002.1:34858-37990 GCA_964585025.1 uncultured bacterium
GCTTTTAGTTCTGGCAATTGAAAAGCTTGCCTGGCTCGAACGAGAACTGTTTCTCGGGCAAAAACCGTTTCCAGACTGCCGGTGCGGTCGTGGGCCAATCGACTCATTTACCGAAACAGGGCATGGCGAAAAGCTTTTTCTACGCTGCCAGTGCGGCAGGCTCTACGACACAAGCGGCCGTGGCATTATCCTGATCGTCGATGGCGATACCAGCAACGTCTTTGCCACCTGGAAAGCATTTAAAGGCTGGCAGATCGCCGGGGCCTGAATTTCCGGGCAACCCAGATTTCAGTCGACCGCAGACACTGCGCGTTCCTTTTTCAGATGTCCGGCAATTGCGTCATACATTGGCTGAAAAAAAGCTTTGCCGTCAACTACGGGTGAAATTCTTTTCCAGACAGCATTGAGCGGAAAGACTACGCTGCCGGTGCCTTCGTCTATCAGCGCCGGTTCGATACCATACTGATCCTCGATCAGTTGCCAGATGAACCCGAAATCGGCTTTAAGAAGCTCACCAAACAGATAGCCCAGCCCATTGGCGAGATCGTCGTCAGACGCTCTCTGCTGGGCCGGTTGTGCCAACCAGGCCAGAAACACACGATCTAGAGACGCAGGAGTAACCGGCCTGCATGTCTGTTCGTCGAACTGCCGGCACAGTGCCCGGCCGCGGGTCAGACCTTCCGCAAGTCTTGCCCGGTCATTTTCAGAAAAATCAGTTATTTTTGGCTGCATGTTTTCATTCTCGATAAATTTGATTATTGTCCGTAAAGATGATAAAAGAATGCCGTGATATTACACAATTTTTTAGCGTTCAGCAAATTGCTGATCTGCAGCATAAAATTTTGCCTAAAAATAACAAACTTTGATTTAACAAAGCTTTTTACTTGACACAACGCAGCAAACAATAGTATTAACAGACAGATTTTTAAGGGATAGTTTTAAGGAGGCCTGCTATGGTCGATTCTGAAGACAACGGCAAAGTAATCCTGGTGTTGAACTGCGGCAGTTCATCGTTAAAATACGATCTCATAAGAATGCCGCACCGTCAGAGTCTCGGCAAGGGTCTCGTCGAAAGAATCGGCGAAGAAAAAGGCTGTCTCGAACAAAAGGCCGGCGACAAAAAGCTGGTTATCGAACAGGCAATAAAGGATCATCGGGTCGCCCTAGAACTGGTTATGCGCGCTATAACCGACAATGATGAGGGTATTTTGCATGATGTTTCGGAGATTGCCGGAATCGGTCACCGCGTGGTTCATGGCGGCGACAAGTATTCATCGTCGGTAATCATTGACGACAGCGTCATTGCAGCCATAGATGAATTCATAGAACTGGCGCCTCTGCACAATCCACCAAATCTGACCGGCATAAATGTGGCGCGCGAACTGTTTCCGGAACTGCCACAGGTGGCAGTCTTCGATACCGCCTTCCATCAGACCATGCCGCCGCATGCCTACCTTTATGGTCTGCCGCGCAAGTTTTACGAAGAACTGAAAATCAGGCGCTACGGCTTTCACGGCACCAGTCACCGCTATGTTTCAGCCCGGGCCACTGATATCTGCAAACGCCACCCGAGCAATACCAACGTCATTGCCTGTCACCTCGGCAACGGTTGCTCGGTGACCGCTATCGCCCGGGGAAAATCGATCGACACTTCCATGGGTTTCACGCCTCTGGAAGGAGCGATTATGGGCACCCGTTCCGGTGATCTTGATCCTGCCATTCTCGGGTTTCTCATGGAAAGAGGCTATTCATCGAAAGACCTGATGAAGATTCTCAACAAAGAAAGTGGCCTGCGCGGTCTTTCAGGCATTTCCAACGATCTGCGCGATCTCGAAAAGGCGGCCGATGAGGGCAACATTCGTGCCAAAGAGGCCATCGACTGCTTTGCTTACCGGGTCAGAAAATATATCGGCGCTTACGCGGCCAATCTGATCAAAGTAGATATTCTGGTGTTCACTGGTGGCATTGGGCAGCATGGCTGGCGCATGCGCGAGAGAATCTGCCATCATCTCGAGAATATCGGCATCTTCATGGATTATCGACTCAACAAGGAAATGGCCTCGAAAGAGGGCATTATCTCTGAAGCCTTTTCGCCGGTTACCGTTGTAACGATTCCGACCAATGAAGAACTGCAGATTGCCATCGATGTCTACGAACTTGCTTTCCGTGGGGAAAATGGTTATCGCAGGCGGCAAACCGACTATGTCGTCGGCATTAAGCGGTCGTGAAAAACCAGACTCTCGAATATTATGAAAATAACGCCGGCGAGCTGAGCCAGCGCTATGAATCTACAGAGCTCGATTCTTTTCATCACCTGATGGCCGAAACCTTCCCGGCATGGGCCAGGGTTCTCGAAATCGGCTGCGGTTCAGGCCGTGATGCAGCAAGGGCATACGCAGCCGGCTTCGATATTCAGGCGGTCGACGGGTCAGCCAACCTGCTGCTTGAAGCGACCCGTCTGCACCCGGAACTAACCGGCAGGCTTCATCAAATCAAACTTCCCGGACGCATGCCATTTGACGACGCCTCATTCGCATGCCTGTTTAGCGTTGCCTGTCTGATGCACTTCAGAGACAATGAGCTGCCCGAGATCGTTGCCGAGCTTGCCCGGGTGCTCCAACCCGGGGGCAAAGGACTCGTTTCGGTCCCGGCCGGCCGCAGCGATATCGATAGCAGCGGCCTCGATCAGAATGGCCGTATTTTCAACGTCATGCCAGCCGAAAACTGGCAGCAACTGTTCGCCGCCGCCGGTTTCACCGCTTCCCCTGCAGGCCCGGCAGAACCCGACAGTCTCGGCCGCCCCGGCATCACCTGGCAGACCTTCAAACTGCATCTTGCCCCCGGAACCAGATAACACGGCTTCCTGAGCCTGTCGACTCAGCCGGGCAAAATTTGACATCACAAATTGTGACCTCAAAAATTTTTCTTCGCCTGGTGAAAGGTAAAACTTTCCAGAAAGCTGCAATTATCGCGTTATCGCTCATCTTTCCGGAAAAACCAGGCTTCCCCGGGCAAACAAAAAACCCGCTTTACAAGCGGGTTTTCGCGAGTTATTCAAACTCTTTTTCGGTGCCGAGAGTCGGGGTCGAACCGACACGCCTTTAAGGGGCGCGGGATTTTGAGTCCCGTGCG
>CAZPCO010000003.1:0-37141 GCA_964585025.1 uncultured bacterium
CAGAGTCGTGTTGTCGGTGAAGTCGGAAAGCAGCTGGAAAGTAAATTTGCGGCCAGAATAACCATCGGTGTCATAAGCTTTGTTCGGGTCGATTTCCCAGGTTTTCGACAGATAGGTGGCTTCTACTGAAAGGTTGTTGGCCATGGCCAGCAGCTTGTTTCCAAAGTCGTAGTTGACCGAGAAGCGGGTCAGTTTTTCACCTTCAAAATTGGGGCGGCCATAATTGCTGTCGACATCGAGATTATAAGGGTAGTCATCGGTATCGCCAACATCGTAAGCCCAGACCGGAGCCATCATTGCCCGGAAATGTCTGCCAAAATCATAATGTTTAACTGTGCCGGTAAAACCACCGTTCTGGACGCTGACATCGAAGCGGGAGCCTTCGTCGCCAAAGTTCTTCTGGTTGGCATCCTTGTCTGCCGTATCGGTAAGATATGCATTCGAAGTAAGGAATTCGGCACTGCCGGTGATCTTGCCGGCCCTGTCGGTCGAGTAATTGAGGTCGACGCCACGAACAGTGTTTGAATTGCCACGGGTCTTGTAATCAAAAATCTTTTCGGCGTATGAAGTGCCGACCGAAAATGTGTCTTCACTGAATTTTTCCGGCAGTTTCCAGACCACACGACCTGAAATCATATCGGAAGTGTCACTGTAATCATCTCTGATATCACTTTTCAGGGCTGAACCCTGATAAGAAACGCCGCCTTCCGAACCCGAAACTTCGACACCCTGATAAGGCTGCACGACATCAGTATCTTCAGTCAGCACGTTCATCGGGTCATCGATACCGGTCGCCGATTCACCCGAGAATACCCTGACCTTCATCGATTTGGCCTTGCTGACGAGATGCAGCTTGTTCGAGCGCACGTAGTTGTCGTTCTGAACGTATCTTACATAATCGTCGACATTGTCGAAGGGGTTCTGGCCGTTGTTGCCGACGTTGTTGTATACCACCTTGTTCCAGGTGCGGCCCTTGATATAGCCAAGAAGTTCATAAAACGTTTCGATCTTTTCGCCAAAAGGCTTGCCGGTGAATTTCAGATAAATCTGCTGATAGAAAGTCACCAGACCAGGATCGACAAAGGAAGCTTCATCGCCGGCTTCGTTTCTGCCAACAGTTGAAGGCTCAACGATATACTGGCCGCGACCACGATAAAACCCGGTGATCTTCATTTTGGGAATCATATTTTCAAGGTCTTTTACCTTGTTTTCGTTGTCTACCATGCGGCGTTCGAGAGAATCGACGCGTACGTCGAGCAAACCGAGTTCATCACGGAATTCTTTGGTAAGACGTGAAAGAGCTGCCCGCTCTTCTTCGCTGGCAGCATCGATCGAAGCTTTTTTCTCTTCCATGCGCTTGAGAATACGCGCCAGGATGAGGGCAATATCGTATCTTGTCGTTACTTTGCGGCCTTTGAAGGTGCCGTCGGGGTAGCCTTCCATATATCCCTGGCTGATAAGAAAATCGACATCGGAAAAGGCCCAGTGATCTTTCGGCAGATCCTGAAATGCTGCAGACTGGGCATTTGCGACAGCGGCAACCAGCAGGCACAAAAGTAGCGCAACAAACCCTCTAAACAGGGAAAATCTGCTTATATTCTTTGTTTGCCTCATTCTTTTCTTATATTTCCTTGAGAATTGGAATGCTCCAAGGTCTTTATCGACAGAACCATGCAAAAACATGAGATTTTTGCACGGTAAAATTGTTATCTGTTATATTCTTTACATGCGCGAAGAATTCATCAGGGTAACCAGCTTTTTTGAACTGCGCCTGCGCTGGCTGCTGCCATCAGCGGCGGCTGTTTATATCGCCATACTTCTGGCCAATTCTCAGAAGCTTCTGCTGCATCTGCCAGGGCCGGCAATCATGACCGCAGTATTTCTGGTCTATCTGGCACTTACCTGCCATGTAGCAGGCTTTATCACCAACAGATTGTCGATGGCCTGGAGAATCGCCTACCCGACTGTAATTCTCTGGCTTTATCCAACCATTGCAATGATGACGATCACTGCCGGTTCCTGGTGCTTTCTGATCATATCAAATCGTCTTCTCGGCCGAGGGTTCTGGAGTGACTGGCTCGGCCTGACCGGCCAGGATACCACTTCGTTTTTCTTTGCCAGCTTCGCGGCCATGATGATCTACATTGGCCTGCAATTCGCATTTTCGATGTTCAAGGTGCTGCGCTGGATTCTCGATATTCCTTACAGCCACATGCAGACAATTAATGCCAGCATCAACCCTTTCAGCGGTGATATCGGCCGGGAAATCGGCGCGGCACTCGAACAGGCAAAGCAGGAAAGCGAAATCATCAGAGAGAATCGCGGTCAGGCGACCCGCATGAACCGCACCGCTCTTCTGGTCATGATTTTGCTCGCCGCAGCCTCCGCAGCCTGGATCATATATTTCAGACCGGCACTGATTCTTTATTACCGGGCCGAAATTCAGCTGCGAACATTTCTCGAACCAGCAACCGCCTGGGAAACCTTCAGACATCTTGCCGACAAATACCCCGGATACCGTTTCCTCGATACAGTCAGATACCGCATGGCCTGGATACTTGACCGCAGGCTTGAACGTTACGAAGAGGCTGCAGAAGCCTATGAAAACTTTCTCAAGCAGTTTTCCATCAACAATGTCTGGGCCGATGAAGCGGTTGCCGCTCTGGTCAGACTCAATCTCGACCGGCTCAATCAGCCTGAACGCGCCCTGTCATGGATCGACACCTATCTGAAAAATTTCCCCGGCGGCGTCATGTTTCTGCATATGAAGCTCTACAGGATCAGGGCTCTGAACAAGACCTGCGCAATCACAGAAGCCAGAGCAGAGCTTGAAAAAGCCAGCCGGCTTTACTCACACCAGAAAATTCAGATTATCAACATCGAAGACCGGCTTGTAGACCTGATCAGCTTTGCAGACGCCCTGGCCGCTGAAGAGGCTGAACCGGCATCCATCAGGGAAGAGTCGAAAGATAGGCCTTGATAAGCGGCCCGCTGAGCACTTTTGCGAGACCAAGACCGCGACGGGTGCGGGTTGTCTGTTTACCGGCCGGCCGCAACTCTTCGAGAAATACTTCCTGTAAAACCATACCGGCAAGAAAACCAGTGCTGTCGCCACCCGAGAAAACCACCGGCGCTCCGCTGTAGCCCTCAAAGACCTCGAAATCGACGTAAAACACTGGCTGGGTAGAGCTCGGCAGAACCGGAAAGCTCGAGACTACACCCTCCCTTACAAAAGCGAAGCCGGCTTCACTTCCGGCCTCACCATATGGATACCCTGGAATGAGAACCCGCACCCCGCTGCCAAAACCAGCACGGTCAAGACGACTGTCGTCGGCGGCAAAATCACGGGCAAGCACACAACAGTCAGCTTCACCAGGCAACCCGATTTTCAGGGCTGCCAGGTCGAGTTCAGCGTTGAGATAAAACAAAGGTTGCCTGCCGGTGCGAATCTTTACCTGCACCGGACTGCCGTAAAAAATTCCGCGCACCTGCCGACGCATGGTTATCTGGGCATTTTCACCGCTGATGCGGGTCAGAATATGCCCGGCGGTAACCAGCCAGGCCTGATCGGAATTACCACCACGCCCCTGCATCAGAAACGCCGTGCCGAAAACAGGTTCGCCAGAAGCGTCGCTGCCACTGATACGCAATACCGACCGCAGAACCGCATCGAAAGGCGAACCAGCCATAACCGGCCCGCTGACAACCAGAACAAACAGCAGCAACAGCGCCCCTCGGCGCCACCAGCCCATGCCGATAGATTCTGACATAGAATAATCTCCTGCTGAATAATACCATAGAAGACCTGCCTGACATAACCTGCCGGTCAGCAATGCCCGGCCAGCAGCAATTCTCGATGAGCTGCAAAACACCAGACATCTGAGCTTGTCGGAAGGCCGGCCCGGCAGCTTCGACGCCGCTCAGTCAACCTGCTTTGCCAGTTTCAGCAATCAGAGAAGCTACGCCTTCGCAAAATTTAACGACATTTTTTACCGAAAATTGCTGTGCGACCAGAGCATGTCACTGTTTAAACAAACAGGCTGGCCATGACGTGGTCGGCGATGGCCAGCCCACGGTCGGTCAGACGCACACATTCGCCATTTTTTTCGAGATTACCCTGAATGATCTGGTGTTCCAGCTCAGCAAAAAACTCTGTCGGCTGGGCACCGAACCTGGCCGTCAGCTGGGCAAGATCGAGACCATCAGAGAGCAGACGCAGGCTCAGCATCAGAAACTCGTTTCGCCTGTCGATTGCCGATAGTAGTTCCTGCTGCGGCTGACAGGAATGCAGCCAGCGTTGCAGATCGGCAGGAGCAGTCAGACGCAGACCGTTACGACATGACACGGCCGATGGGCCAATACCGATGTAATCATCGGCATGCCAGTAGCCAAGATTATGGCGACAGCGGCGCCCTGGCCTGGCATAATTCGAGATTTCATAGTGCTCGAAGCCGGCAGCCAGAAGCACAGCCCGCAACTCAAAAAGCTCTTCGGGGCCGATTTCTGAAGGATCAGGCAATTCTTTTGCTTCGATGCGACGATGCAGCGGGGTATTTGCCTCGACGGTCAAAAAGTAGGCTGAAACATGTTTGAGATCAAAACGTTGCAGCAGAGCGGCAGCGGCCGCAGCCAGCGACGGACAACCGGGAACGCCGAGAATAAGGTCGATGCCGATGTTTTCGATTCGGGCGCAGGCAAGATCGAGAGACCGGTAAACAGCGTCAAGCCTGGCATGCCGGCCCAGCAGCACCAGTTCACTGTCTGCAAGGCGCTGCACACCGATACTCAGTCTTATTCCCGGCAGATCCGCCAACAGATCGACAATTTCACTGGTCAGAGTTTCCGGGTTGGTCTCAAAAGTCATTTCCACAGGCGGTTTTGCAGCATAAAACGGCCTGATAATTTCCAGCAGGCGTGTTATACCGGTCAGCCCAATGGCAGTAGGGTTGCCGCCACCGACAAAAACCGTATCGACTGCTTCAGGGCCGCCGACTCTTGCGGCAACAGCTTCTTCAGCCAGTCTTACCAGATATGCGTCGACAGAACCGCTCACCGGCACAGTCGAATAAAAACCGCAGTAATCGCATCTGCTCAGGCAAAATGGCACATGCACATACAGCCCGGTTGAACCGCGGATTTTCATAGCCAGCTTCCTGGGTTTCCTGAACCAGTATTCATGAGGGAACACCAGGATCATTTGAATCGCTGCCGGCAGAGCCTCCGCTGATACCAAAACGTCGCTGCAGAGTCTGCACAAAAGCTCGATCTGCAGTCTGGCTGACAAGAACGAGCGGCGAAAATGCGTCGAGGGCTGATTTTCTTAGAAAAACGTAGAGAAGCCAGACGGTCAGCAGAATGTTTGGCCAGGCGTTGATTTCCCACTGGCCCGACCAGGTCATACCATAATCAGAAAATGGAAACAGGTAATAAATTGGCCACTGATAGCCATCAGGGCCGCGGGCGCCGATCAGGTCGCAGAGCAGATGCAGATGAAAAATGGCGGCACACCACAGACTCAGGCGGGCATCTTTCCGGTAGAGAAAAATTGCCAGCACCAGAAGCAGACAAAAGGGCAGACAGTGACCGAATTTATGATGAAAAGCGCTGAAGAACTCAGCCTCGCCACCCCTGGCAATATCCAGCAGGGCCCCGGCGGCATCGATATCAGGAAGCAGTGAAACACCGGCGATCAGAGCAATATCCCGAGGCTGCCTTCTGATGCTGCGACCAGCAACCCAGCCGATCAAAGCATGGGTGACAATATTCATTCTTGCTTCCTGATAAAACTTTATATAGATTTATATTAACATCAAATAATCGCTTTGGGGGCTGCCGAGATGATTTTTGCACAGATCAGTGTTGGAAAAATGCAGAATTACTCGTATCTGTTTGCCGACCCGGTGAGCCATGAGGGTGTGGTCATCGACCCGGCATTCGACCATGATGCGATTCTGGCGGCAATACGCAGCAGCGGGGTGAACCTGACCAGAATCATTCTCACCCACCACCACTTCGACCACATCAATGCCGCCACCCAATTAAAGGCTCATTCTGGCGCCGAGGTCATCTGCCACCGGGAAACAGCGCCATTGCTGCATGGTGGCGCGGCTTACGACCGACTCATCGACGACGGTTACAGCTTCAAGATCGGTGAAAACATCAAGACAATTTGCCTGCACACACCGGGGCACGCCCCCGGCGGGCTGTGCCTGGTCATCAACGACCAGTGGCTGGTAACAGGCGACACTCTATTCGTCGGCGACTGCGGGCGGGCCGACCTGCCTGGCAGCGACCCGCTGGCTCTATACAAAAGTCTCCAGCGTCTGAAAATGTTACCGGATCATCTGGTAGTATGCCCTGGTCACAATTATGGGCCGGCACCAACCCGCACTCTCGGGGAAGAGAAGCGCTTGAATCCAACTCTGCTGGCTGCCAGTCTCGAAGAGTTTTACCGGTTGCCGTAAGGCATCACCATTCGTAAGGTGCGCCCTGTTTCAGAGCCCAGTAAGCCGCGTCTGTCCAGCTCTTTTCAAAATCGGCTTCGCTGATCTTGAATACCTGGTTCAACGCCGGGCCAAACTCGCTGCCTTTGCTGACAAGCTCAATCAGTTTCATCATATCTCGACAGCCCTTGTCGAGCCCGCCTGATTTTTTCACGAGAAAGGCGGTCATCAGATATGCCTGAGCGGTGGCAGTTTCGAAAACCGCCGGCGAAGTATAACCCTCAGCAAAGATACTGTTGATCATATTTGCCGAAGCAAGTTTGGCAACTTTCGCCTCAAGGCTTTTCTGGGCAATCAGCATACGGTAACGCTGCGCCATGGTGCTGCCGGCAAGAATTTCCGCGAGACCGATCTGCATCCAGGCGGTACGATCCTTGTTGGTTTTGGCTTCAGGAATGAGAATCTGAATGATCAAACGGGTGAGTTCTCCGGCAAGAAGATGCCCGGGAAGCTCTTCGATCAGAGTGCCCATTTCTTCGTCACCGAGCGCATCAAAATTCGACAGAATGATATTTCTGATCATTTCTGAATCGTAATAAGCCGAAGTAACGGTCAATGCGGTGTTCTGCGGTTCATACATAGCAATGGTCGGCCCAAGGCCCTCAGCCGAAAGAAAGTTTACGAAAATAGGCACGCTGAGCGTTCCGATACGCGAGGCAATGCGTTCGTACATCTTATTGAGTTCAGCAGCAATCATAGTTCTGCCCGATGGGTCGAGACCAGGACCGAGGGTAATCTGAAACATACCATCACCAGAAACAGGCGCTGACCCGGCTGCAGAAGGAGAAGCTGCCGCTGCCGGCGGCGGCGCTGTGACCTGCGGCAGAGGGGTTGCCGTCGAGCCCTCAGGAACAGGCATCGGCATAAAACCAGGCACCGCGGCACTTGCAAGCCGGTTGTTGATCTCTGTGAACAGTGCAATATCATCGCCAAGAGCAGGAAAGCCAGAGAGAAATTTGAGCATGTCAAGACGGTTTGGGTTCTGCTGAAACCCCTTTCGCAGCCATTCAATGGCCTTCTGGTTATCTCCAGTCTTGAAATGATAGAAGGATTCGAGATAGCAATACATGCTGCGTTCGGTCGAACGCGACCGCCATTCATCGAGAGCCGATCGGGCATCAGGCAGTCTGTCGCTCAGCAGCAGGAGTGAAATGTAGCTCGGGTAAGCCTCAGGGTCGGTAAATGGCCGGCTGTTGGCCGCGTCGTTCAGGATGACGTTCAACTCGTTCGCCCGACCGCCCTGCAGAGCAAAAAGACCGGCCGCCAGACTTACCGACGGCATGTTATAACCTCTTCTGAAAGCCCGGGCAAGCCTTTTTGAAGCCTTATCACTTTCTTCACGCTGTAACAGATAACCAACCCACAGCAGCTCGAGCTCAGGATTGCCAGGGTCGCGCACTCCGGCTTCCTGCAGAGCCTGACCGGCTTCTTTTATTTTATGCAGATCGAGCATGATTCTGGCCTGAGTAATGAAAGCGTCAGGGGAATTCGGATTTGCCTTGTTGAACTGGTCAACCAGCGACATGGCTTTATTCCACTGGTCGATATCGTAGAGGGCCCGGAAATAATTACCGGCTGAACTGCCTGGATGCGGGTCGTTGATCATCGCTTTAACAAAAAGCAGAATTGGCTGATATGGCGATTTTGCGAGATTCTGTTCGGCAATATTGAGAGCATCACGGTTACGCCCGAGAAACCAGGCGCAGAGCGCTGTCAGAGAAGACCCATCAGGACCAGGGTATCTCTTTTCATATTCTTCGGACAGAGCGAGCGCCAGATAAATCTGACCGCGCTCGATTGCCTTCATGACTGAGTCGAAATGCAGTTTCTGGTTAACGAGCCGGTCGAGCAGTTTTGGCAGCGCCTCGGAAATTTCGGCAAAATGGTCGGCCAGCTTGGTCTGATCGACTGGAATCGGCCGCGGTCTGGCCGGCAGGCGCGAAAGATACCTCTGAGCGACCTTGTTGACCAGACTCAGAGAACTGGCTTTGCGCAGCCATTCTGCAGCAAGCAGGGGCCGACCGGCCTGCAGCTCGATAACACCGAGAAGATTCAAAATGTTCTGACTGCGGTTTCCATCAAAATAAAGGCGCAGAGAATACAGCCTGGCCGCATCGAGCTGTCCCGAGGCCATTGCTTCACGGGCCAGGCGGTAAAGATCTTTTGCAGAAAGCAGATTGGGCTTGGAAAAAGCCTCCTGCGGCGTGGCCGTGGCACCACTCTCTGTTTGAGCGAGCAAAACAGATTGAAACGATAAAAGACAAAACAACAAGCATAAAACTGTCGTGGTTATTCTGTTCATGGAATTCATTATAGCAGCGCTCAATTTCCCAGCCAAGCAACTTTTAGCCGGGATCTCATCTGGTATGTCGGTTTTCAAACCGCCGGATTTACCGCATGGCCCTTAACTGCAATCCAGTTCTGCAGTTTTTCGACAATCACTTCGGGCATTATCGGCTTGCTTACATAATCGTTCATACCGGCACGCAGACAATTTTCACGGTCACCCTGCATGGCGTTCGCAGTCATGGCAATGATGGGAATGTCGTGCTGTCTTACCATCGAGTTGTGTGCTCTGATAATCCCGGTAGCCGTAAAACCATCCATGACCGGCATTTGAATGTCCATGAAAACCAGATCGAAATCCATAATTTCCAGAAGCTTAACCGCTTCTTCGCCATTGACGACAATGTTGGTTCTGACTCCAAGGCCTTCAAGCATACCTCTGGCAACTATCTGATTCGTAACGTTGTCTTCGACCACCAGCACTCTTGGGTTGAAACCAGCAAACATGTTTTTGACAATGCGCGGCCGCTCTGTCGCCGATGTCGAGACTGAAAGGCCCGCGGCTCCATCGGCCCCGTGTTCGATAAGAGCCTGCAAACGGTTGAAAAGATCGGAAGAACGAACCGGCTTATCAATAACCACCAGTCGTGACAATTTTTCGAGTTCGGCAATGCCTGATGAAAATGGCGAAACCATAAGCAATTTGTCGGTAGCATCGAGAGTCGGGTCTGAAGCAAACACCCTTACTACTTCATCACGAAACTTTTCAACTGTCTGCATATCGATCATCACAAGTTGATAAGGATTATGCCCTTTGATTGCATGCTGAAGAAGCTTGACACCGCTGTTAAATTCATCTGCTTCGGTTACCGCGATTCCCCAGAACTCGAGCCGGCGCCGTAAAACCATACAACTCAGACTGCTCTTGTCTATTATCAAAGCTCTCATTCCAGCGGAATCCATTTTCAATTCCGAATCCGGTTCAGTGCTTTCCTGGAGTTCGAGTTTTACACTGAACCAGAAAGTGCTGCCCGGGTTACTGGCGTAGGGCCCTGAAAGGAACGAAGGACTTTCGAGGCCGATTTCACCGCCCATAAGTTTTACCAGCTGTTGCGAAATCGACAAACCGAGACCGGTTCCACCGTATTGTCTGGTATTCGATTCGTCGATCTGAGTGAACTTGTTGAAAAGCAGATGAATTTTGTCTTTTGGGATGCCAATTCCGGTGTCATGAACAAGGAATTTCAGAACGATCGCCTTATCCTCTTCGGTTTCGCGAAGCACCTGAATGATGACGCTGCCTGAACTCGTAAACTTGATGGCATTGGCAGCCAGATTGGTCAAAATCTGCAGCAATCGCCCCGGGTCGCCACGCAGGCGCACCGGCACGGCAGGATCACAGTCACACACCAGCTCAATTCCTTTTTCATGAGCCTTTAGAACCATAGCGGCAGTAAAATCTTCGAGCAGAACGTTCAAATTGAAATCAAGCTTCTCAAGATCGAGTTTTTCCGCCTCTATTTTGGAAAAATCGAGAATGTCGTTGATGATTGAAAGCAGTGATGAAGCACTGTTGTGAGCAACCTGGGTATATTTTCGCTGTTCTTCGGTCAGGCTGGTATCGAGAAGCAGGGTGATCATGCCAAGAACCCCGTTCATCGGCGTGCGTATCTCATGGCTCATATTGGCAAGAAAGCATGACTTGGCACGGGTTGCGCTTTCAGCAGTCAGTTTTGCCTGCTCAAGCTGCCTGGTGCGTTCGACAACCTTTTGTTCAAGGGTTCGATTGGCTTCTTCCAGAAGAACCTGAGCGCTGCCAAGACGTTCGATCATCTTGTTGAAAGATTCTGCAAGCGTTCCGAGTTCGTCAGATCGGGTAACTTCAAGACGTTTATCGTATTCGCCGGCGCGAAAAGCGCTGACCTGCTCAGTTATCCAGGTCATCGGACGGCCGAGAAAAACCCTGAACGCCCAGCGAAACAGAAGCAGCAAAACAGCAGTCATAAAGAACCAAGACACCGCAGTCAATACAAAGCCGAATTTGACACGGTCATTGACGACCCTTGAGCCGGAAAAGACTTTTACCGTGCCAATCTGGGTCACCTTGTCGCGAAAAATGTTGGTCAGAATGAATTCGTGTACGAAGAGCCCGGCTTTGCTCTGGTCGATGCCGTCGCCGAAAGCGGTCATTACCTTACCGTTGATGTTTCGTATCTCGATGCCGGTAACCATCGGCAGATCGAATATCGATCTAGCGATAGCGTTGATCTGACCATCGTCATACTGCCAGACCGCTGTCGACAATGACTTGAAAAAAGTCGGCTCGAGACCTGCAAGTTCACCAGCTACAAGATTTCTGGTATGATTGAATTGAATCCAGTATTGAACCGTAGTTACGACAACAGATATGAAGAAATAGATGATCAGCACAACAAAAAGAAGTTTGTTGGAAATAGACCTCTTCAGTAAATTCATATCTATTCTCTAAAACAGGCCAATCAGGCTACTCAAACAAAAATAGAACGGACAGCAGACAGCTCAGAAGCATCAGCTTTGAACTGTCTGCAGAGAAAGAGTCAGAAGCGGCGGCGCAGTTTGCGCATGCGCATTTCGGCCTCTTCCTTGATGCGTTTTTTATCTTCCTGAACTTTTCTGGCGAAGTCCCTGGCCATCTGTTCACGTTCTTTATTAGAGAGCTGGACTGCCTGGCTTTCTCGTAACTCTTTGAGTTCGCCGCCATCGAGCCACAACCCACCGCAACCGTAGCAGGTGTCGACAAAAATACCGGCATTCTCACGATATTCGTGACGTTTCATTTTGATGCCGCATTTGATGCAGCTGATTTTGTCACGATTGTCAGCATCACGCGGAGTTTCGAACGCCAGCAGCTTTTGCAGTATGGGGTCGTCAACGCCTTCTTCCGATGAATCGAGGCGAAACAGTTCGGCAGCGTCGAACCAGATGCCACCACAGCCATTTACACAGGCTTCCAGCTCGGCATTGCAGACGGTGACGGTTTCGAGCATCTTACCACATGCAGGACAGGTAAAACCTTCGTTTCGGTTCATTGTTTCCTCCGGTCAGTCAAGTTTTCGGGGCCGCGACCATCTGACGAAGCAGCCCAGGGTTTCATTAACAACATTCCGGTCAAAATATTCCGGATCGAATTTTCCGGCAGTCGGCTGAACTCCGGCCGACCAGGCAACCATCGCGTCATGCTGCCGGCTTCTCGGGTTTCGGATGATTTTGCAGAATTCTTCATATCCCGGCGGGCCACCCACGTCTTCGGGTGGACATGAGCGCTCGCCTTCAATGCAGCTGATTTCACAGTCATCTTCACGCAACTGATAGTTCGCATTTTCGAGGGTAAGCCGATGCGCCCAGGATTCCCCAAAATCATAAACATACAGGCAATTATCGCCCTTCTTCTTCATATGTTTACTGAGTCGGGCTGTGCCATCGAGAAGAGTGCTTTCATCGTCGAATTCCTCGTTGATGTTCTCGACATAGCGATGACTGCCGAAATTGAATTCATGCTGATGCGAATCTTTCCAACCCATGACGATCTGAATGACATCGTGCAGCCGATCGAGCGAAAGTTCGGCAGGCACAACAAACCTTCTCCAGATCATGGGTTCGATTTCCATCATCTCAATTTTCAACAGATAATACTTCTGTTTCATCGATGGTCCGCCTTTCACGTTATGCAATCATCCTCTGTCATCCCGGGTATTATTATACACCTCCCCCGATCACAAGCAAGCTTTCTTGCTCCAACTTCAAATCAAACACACTAAAATCATGACCTCCTGGTTAGCGCCCCGAATAACACAGGCAAAGACTGACGCCAGGGGTGGCAAACGCCAATGATGCTCTTGACGGGCTAATGGTATAATTGCAGAAAATCTTCCTGAGGTTTTCTTTCATGCTTAAAAAAGCCGCTGTATATCTTTGGATTCTAATCTGTCTGCTTTCATGTTCAGGCGAACTTTTCGCCGGAACACTTCGTGAACGCCTGAGAAATGCAATTGCAGGAAAAATTGACCAGCGTGCCATGCAGCAGGATGTCAGGTCAGAACTTAAATATCTGGATCATGGAGGCAGAAAGAGGTCTTACTACCTGTATCTGCCTGAAAGCATCGACAGGCAAAAACCGATGCCGGTCGTCTTTCTCTTTCATGGTGGCGGTGGTGGCGCACGTGGCGCGCTCTATTCATATGGACTCGAGAAAAAGGCCGATGAAGCCGGATTTATTCTTGTTGCACCGAACGGCACCGGTGAAACTGAAAACATTCTTCTGACCTGGAACGTCGAATTTGGCTTTGGTTATGCTCAGAAACACAATGTCGATGATATCGGCTTCGTCAATGCCATCATCGATCAACTTAACACTACCTGTGCTATCGATCAAAGGCGCATTTTCGCCACCGGGCTTTCAAACGGTGCTATTTTTTGTCATTTTCTTGCCGCTCACCCGGGCAATCGTTTCGCAGCAATCGCCCCAGTTGTCGGTACAGCCGGTGGCCGTGATCTGGAAGAGAAAAACATGCATATGCCTCCGAAGCCTGAAAAGCCGGTGTCGGTATGCATGATTCAGGGCTTGGTCGATGAGCATATTCCGATCGAAGGAGGCCGACAGAAAAAATCTCTCGGAAGCCCTAAATTCCTCCTTTCAGCATCTGACACCATTGTCTTCTGGGTTGAGGCGAACAGCTGTAATCCGGTCGCCTCAAGCACTTACAACGACAGATTGCAGAGCACCCTTTTCCATTACGGCAATGGTCGAGAGCAGAGCGAAGTCACCGCCTGGGTAGTCCACAACCTCGGACATGCCTGGCCCGGCTCGACGCGCACCCCGCGCCGTGGCTCCGACAAACCACCACAACAATTCAAAGCCAACGACATCATCTGGGATTTTTTCAAAAGTCACCCTCTTCCTTGAATATCAGCCAGCTTTGGAGCAACGTGGGCCTTTGATCATTACATAAAGCGGCCAGATGCATGGAAAACTTTCGTTTGATCATTATAAACAGCCGACGCCAGGAAAAAATCACATTCGATTATCTTTTTCGTCCGAAATGGCTTAGAATATAACCTCACAGAAAATCAAACCCTAGATAAACAGGAGCGCCAAATGAACGCAAAAGCAGAAAAATTCGCCAAAATGCTGACCGACAACGATATCAAGTGTTTTTCCAGCGAAGAACTCAAAGATGAAATGCACCCGGTTCTTTTCCGTTCTTCAATGGAAATCGAAGGTCAGCGCCTGCCGCTGATTGTCGTCATCGACGACAGCATTTATATCATCTGCCGCACTCTCGTTGCCGGAAAATGCATAACCGATGCCAACCGGGTCGCTACTCTGAAGCATCTGAACATGCTCAACGGCAGCTATAAAACCTTCAAATATTTCATCACCGATGCCGGTGAAATTCTCATGGATCTCTGCCTGCCGACCACTAACGAAGTCTTCGACCCGAACATGGTTCGCGGCCTCATCGATCTTTGCGTCAAGAATCTCGAAGAAAACTACCGCAAACTGATGCAGACCGTCTGGGGAACCTCGGCCGGCAAAACTGCCGAAGCCTGATTGCCTGTTACTGCCGGGTCACATCCCCGTTGTGGCCCGGCAGAACAGTTTCAAGACCGCCGGGTTCGATGAAAACCTTTCGCAAAGGCTCAAATTAAGCACCACAGCAGTTCAAAGGCAACGGCCTTATCCGGAACAATTGCCAATCCCACTTCAGACCCTGAATCATTCTGAAAAAAATCGACTGCCACCTTTGCGAAACAACATTGCTGCGAATGTTAAAGAAACGATCAGCACAAACCTGGCGTCATAAAATATCCAACCATCTGAAACTCTGGCAGTGTAAACAAAATGACGTTCAATAATTGTGCAGAACGTATTGTGAAGAGCATGACTAAGAGCCAGGGGCCAAAGGCTTCCTTCTGAAAGCGAGTAAATCAGCAGAAAACAGAAAAAAATCGCCGGATATACGATAAGCTTCTCCAGAAAGTGTTCAGGCCCCATCAAACCAAGAGCCAGATGAAATGGAAAATGCCAGAACGTCCAGAAGATCGCCAGAATGCACAATGTTTTAACACCTGGATAAAGCACCAGAACTCTTGGCAGCAGATATGAGCGCCAGGCAATATCCTCGATAAAAGCGCCCACCAGATAATATATGAACAGTCCGAAAAGATGCCCCGAAAATGGAAGGGTAGTTAATTCCGGCCAGAACCCGGTTGCATACCGGTGAAAAACTGCTGCCCCTGCAACTGGTAAAACCACGATGGTAAGCCCGAGCAATAACCCATTTCTTTCTGCCGGCCATGAAAAGGATCTATAGAACCATTTTTTCAAATCACTTCCTTCAAGCCAGAGCAGAAAAATAGCAATAATACATGGCGCATCTGCCAACAGAGTCATGGCGAAATCGCCGACCTTTCGAAATAATGGAACTATTGCCAGCACCATAACCAATGCCAGAAATAGATAAACCAGCGAAAACGACCTTGCCCGTGACAGTCTGCAAAATGCGGCAATACCCCAGACATCGGCTGAGTGACTGGCAGCTGGTGAATTTTTCATGCGGCAGTCCACAATATAACCATGACTCTTCCAAGAATTAACCGGATCATTTTTGTAAACTGGCTTTGTAGAGTACTCAACTCTTTAACGTGAGACAAAATTGAAGTTCAGTCTGGCAACCGGCAGTGCCTTTCGATCACGGTTTGCAGCGTATTCAGACAAAATGACCGCCGGATCAGGCTTAACCGGTGCATCATGAATGACTCTGCCGTTGAAAATAACCCTGACCGGGCGCGTCAGGTCAAAATGCCCGGGAGTAACGGCTATCACCAGCTTCGCAACTCTGGAACCGGCAACTATAACCTCATTGCCATTTTTTTCAGCCCTGAGCGCGGCCGACGGTCCATCGCGTCTGAAAAGGAACCAGCCCTCAGGCTGCGGCAGGATACCGGGCAGTCGTAGTCTTTTGCCGAACCGACTGACGACAAATTCGAATGGTTGGCCACACCTGGCAGATTCCTTCGCAGCCTTGAGACTGAAGGAATCGCCGATATCGCAGCCGCCGGCCTGGCGGAGCACATCGCCGCAGCGCAGGCCAATTGCTTCGGCATAACCACCGCGATCGATTCGGTTGATGGTGATGCCTTCTTTGCCGCGGATGCCGGAAAAACCCCAGTTGATTGCCTCGTCGGTCAGAATGCAGTTATGGTCGACATGCCAGTCGGCAGCCGGCCAGGGGCCGATTTCAGCAATCTGCAACCAGCGACAGGCGCCGAATTCGACATCCCCAGTTTCCCAGAAGATGCTGTCAGGCAGAGTATTACGGTGCTGCCGGCGTAGATATTGCCCGATCAGGGGCATTTCACTGGCGTGGTAGGCAAAGTCATGACCGCCGTGCAGCTGACGGTAGTGAATATTGGCGCCGGCACGACAGGCCATTGCAATAGCCGGCGCCATCTGCCTGGTCGGATAATACTCATCGTTGTCGGTGGTAACTGCATAAACCGGTGTCATTGCCAGATTTGGCGCATACAACGGCAACTTGCCGTCAAGACTGCCGACTCCCATGTGCCCATTCAATGCAACAATCGCCGCAAAGTCATCAGGCAGCAGCATTGCGTGCAGAAAACTGCCTGAAGCGCCATCAGAAAAGCCGCCGAGAAATACCCGGTTGTCGTCAATGTTTACATGGTATTTAACCGTTCTGATCAGGCGCCTGATGCCGGCCATACCTGTGCTGTCCCACCAGGTGGAGCCTTCCTGGCCGAACGGAAACAGCAGCACCCAGCCATGTTCACGGGCCAGAGAAAACCAGGGTGATTCTTTGATAGTTTCAACGGGGTCTTCGTAGATATTCCTGCGCGAAACACCGCCATGCAGTGCCACCAGCATCGGCAAAGACCGATATGAAGCAATCTGCGGGGGTAGATAAAGACCCCATGGCCGACTTACTCCATCGGTTCCGATGATACGGTTCAGCATCAGAATCTCATCGCCCGGTGCTGCCATTTTCTTATCGGCAAGGTGATTTTTTAAACCGGCAAGCTGCCGACTCAGAAGCTTTCGCTGCCGCAATGGCCGGCTAACGATAAAATCTCGCAACGCCCGCCAGTCAGGTACCAATGCTGCAGCTGCTTCAATTTCCGCACTTGACGGGGGCCGGTCTCCGGCATCGACTTCGGCCAGCGAAACAAAACCCCGCTGCAGCAGCTGATCGATACTGGTCTGCCAGTCATCAGCCCTGAC
This sequence comes from uncultured bacterium, assembly GCA_964585025.1. Taxonomy (GTDB): domain Bacteria; phylum Muiribacteriota; class Ozemobacteria; order Ozemobacterales; family Ozemobacteraceae; genus Rifleibacterium. The sequence continues at coordinate 17,071 of CAZPCO010000003.1, forward strand.
TCCGGCCACCGAAAATATAAAAACCAACGCCAGAAAAAATCTCAAGTTTCGCCTCCCATGACTGCCAATCAGTGTAACACCCACCGCATCTACCGACAAGAATAGCCGATAATTGATCATTTGCGGGGCAGATGTTATCATGGGCAGCAAATTAACTTTGTGGAGAAACAGATGCAGAAATTCGCTATTGCCATCGGGCTGCTGCTTTCTCTTCTCTTTCTCACCGGCAGCAATGTCAATGCCGAAACCACCGAACCCGCTTCGCAAATGCACCGCACCCGGTCGATCATATATGCAGCATCCCGAACCCAACCCACACTCATAACCAGTGAGCCAGCTGAAAATGTCAGAAACCGCTAAAACCCTGATTGCCGCGATGAGCGGCGGCGTCGATTCTTCAGTAGCGGCAGCTCTCTATCTTGAGAAGGGTTATAAGGTTATCGGCGTCACCCTGAAAATGAAAACCTGCGACGACAGCCGCGAAAAAACAAAATCATGCTGCGGTCTCGACGACAATATTCAGGCGAGAATGGTCGCCGAAAAACTCGGCATACCGCACCGCTTCATATCTGTTCGTGAAGAATTCTCCGAACAGATTCTCAGATATGCCTGGAACGAGTATAAAAACGGCAGAACTCCGAATCCGTGTGTATTATGCAATCACTACCTCAAATTTGGCGCGGTTCTCGGTCGTTTTGCCTCAGAACTCGGCGCTGAAGGCATAATCACAGGTCATTACGCGATCATCAACCGTGATATTCCCGGCCGCGCAAGGCTTTTCAAAGGCGCAAACAGCGAAAAAGACCAGACGTATTTTCTGTCGGCGCTGACCCAGGAACAGCTTAACCACTCGTATATGCCGCTGGGCGACATGGCCAAACCCGATGTAAGAGCGATGGCTGCCCGGATCGGCCTGCCGAATGCCGCCAAAAAAGAGAGCCAGGATGCGTGTTTCGGTTACAAAGATGAAACTTTTGCCCTGACCCTGTCACGCTATTTTAACGAGAAGCCTGCATCAGGCCTACTCGTCGACGAAGGCGGCCATGTTCTCGGGCGCCACGAGGGAATTCAATTTTTTACCATCGGTCAGCGGAAAGGTCTGGGAATCGCACTTGGCCAGCCGGCCTACGTTATCGATATCAACCCGGCCAACAATCGCATCACGGTCAGCACCAACCACAATCTTCTGCTGACACGGCGATTCACAGCCAGCGACATGAACTGGCTCGATTTCGATCACGACAGCCTGGAATGCGAAATTCAGACCAGATACCGCCAGCCCCTGCAGAAAGCCATGGTAAGACGGCAAGGCGACAAAGCCGTCGTTGAACTCGCAGAACCGCTGGCTTCGGTTACGCCCGGGCAGCGTCTTGCCATCTACAAAAACGGGCAACTGCTCGGTGGCGGCTGGATCGAGAAATCACCACTTTGATTCGCGCCAGATTTCTGGCCTGATGAATACGGCCAGCGCCATGATTTCGAGGCGGCCGGCCCACATCAGAAAGGTGTAGATCGTCTTGGTCACCCAGTGCAGATCGTAAAAACTACCCATCGGGCCGAGTTTGCCAAACCCGGGGCCGATATTTCCAAGAGTGGCGATGGCACCGGTATAACCGGTGATGATATTGCTTTCGATGAGGCTTGCCAAGGTGCCGCCAATTGCGAAGAAAATCAGATACATGGCGACAAAAGAAAAAACCGGCTGAATTTCGCCTTCTTTGAAGATCCGTTTCTCGAGTTTGACCGTAACGACTGCCTGCGGGTAAATAGTTTTCAGCAGGACCTTACCAAGATATCTGAACAACAGCAGAAAACGGACGACCTTGATGCCGCCGCCCGCTGAACCAGAGCAACCGCCAATGAACATCAAAACCAGCAGTATCACCTTGGCGCTGTCTGACCAGAGCTCGAAATCTACAGTTGCAGATCCGGTGGTGGTCATGATGCTGATATTCTGAAAAAGTGCGATTCTGATCGTATCGATGAGAGTCGGTCCGCCTGAGCCATTTTGCGACAATACGGCAACCAGAATCACAGTGGCTGTAAGAATAATGAGAAAATAGAGACGCAGTTCCGGGTTGCGCAGAAACGATGCATAATTTCCTCTGATGAATTTAACCTGGAGAGTGAAGTTGGCACCGGCGAGAAACATGAAAATGATGGTGACCCATTCGGCAAAATGATTGTTGTAGCCCATGATGCTCTGCGGATGCGGCGAAAACCCGCCGGCGGCGAGTGTGCCAAAAGAATTCGCCATCGAATCGTTCAGCGGCATTCCTGAAAGGTAGAGCAGAAATGACATAAGGGCGGTCAGAAAAAAATACCAGCCCCAGAGATGTCGGGCGGTATCGCTGATACGCGGCGTCAATTTTTCTTTGCTTGCCGAAGATGTTTCGGCAAAAAATAGCTGCCGACCCGAAATAGCCAGATGGGGCAAAACCGCGACGAATAACACCAGAATACCCATGCCTCCGAGCCATTGAGTGTAGCCGCGATAAAAGAACATCGAGCTGTTGAGAATCGAAAAGTCACTGAGAATTGTGGCACCGGTAGTGGTAAATCCGCTCATTGACTCAAAAAGACTGTCAGTAAAACCAATCCCGAAACACATATAAGGAATAGCACCCATCAGAGCAACTGAAAGCCAGCTCAGGCTGACCGCCGCCATGCCTTCCATGCGGTTCAGATCATCGAAGTTTGTAGCATGACTGGAACGCCAGGCGAAGCGCCCAAGAAGAATCCCGGTCAGCATGCAAAGTACGAATGCAGCTGCAGAATCTGTCTGCCCGGCAATTATAGCTGCAATGAGCGGGATGATCATCACCGCGGCAACACTCTGAACAATCAGGCCAATTACTGAAACTACAATGCGAAATCTGATCATTAGGATTTACCGGCTTCTTCGGCCTCATGAGCATTAATGGCAGCGAGCACCTGCAGTTTCAAATATTCGGCAAGTGTTTCTCCTTGATCCTTGGCACAAAAGACGCGCAGGTGATCCTTTTCCTTCAATTTGTCTTCACCACCAGGCACCATGGTATGCCCACCACGTCTGATAGCCGCGATGATGACCCCTTCAGGAAGTTTCAGATCCATGAGGCGGCTGGGTGGAAACCCGTTGGGAACGACGACTTCGCGGATCTCGGCTTTGCCCTTTTCAAAGATGGTGAAAACGTCGATCGCGTCATCGGAAATTTGTCGGCAGACGCTCTGCACAGCATTGAACTGCGCGCTCAGCGCCACATCTATACCAAGCTTTTCGAAAAATTCGATATTATCTGTTGAGTGAGCCCTGGTGATGACCTTTTTAACGTTGAGCATCTTCGCATGCATTGCTACAAAGAGGTTGCGCTCATCGTTACCGGTTACGGCAACCAGGCAATCGCAGTTTTCGACCTGTTGCGAACGCAGAAAGCCGACATCAGTGCCATCGGCATGCATTACCAGAATTCTCTCGGCCAGACGCTCGGTGAGCAGCTGACATTGCGGCAGCGACTTCTCGATGATTCTGACCTTGAAATGGCTGAAGGGTTCGAGAGCCTTGGCGAGAATATAGCCGACATTGCCACCACCAACGATCACCACATTGAGGTTTTTGCCGGGGTTTGGATTGAAACGGCTTTCAATCTTGCGCATACTCGCCTCGTGGCCCATGAAAATGATTTTGTCATTGCGATAAAGAGTGGTCATGCCACCGGGAATGATAACCTGATCTTCACGGAAAAGAGCCACTGCAAGAGCACCTCGCGGAATCCCGAGATCCTTGAGTTTTTTGCCGACCGCACTGTTGCCGGTTTTGAGTCGGAATTCAAGCAACTTGAGGTCTTCGTGCTCGAAAACCTTCACATCTATGGCGCCCGGAACGGTAAGAATCTGGGCAATATATTCGCCCAGAAGCATTTCAGGCCAGATCAGACGGTCAATTGCCAGATGTTCGCCGAGTTCACCAGCGAAAGTTTCGAAATAGTGCGCCTTGTTGACGAAACAGAAAGTCTGAGCCTTGCTCAATTGCTTGACCGCAAGACAGGAAATGACATTGACCTCGTCGGAATGAGCACAGCCGATAAAAGCATCGGCTTCAGCGACCCGGGCTTCCTGAAGTACGCTCAAGCTTGTCGGGTTGCCGTTGACAACCTGCAGGTCGAGCTGTTCGAGAACTTCTATGGCATGAGGGGCAGATTCGATGACGTGAACATCATGGTTGCTTGCCAGGGTCCTGGCGAACAGCATGCCAATTTCCGTTCCACCTGATATGACTATTTTCATGATTAAAGATTTAACTCGCAGTCAGAATAGCGATGGCTTCTATTTAAAAACTGGGTAAAAACCGCAGCAGCGGCCAAGTAGACCTTTCTTTTTGAATTCAGCGGTCAGCGCATCGAACACTGCCGGGTTGGCTGGCAGAATCATTTCGATTATTACCACTGTATCCCAGGGTTTTTCGACAAAATTCAGGTTGTGAATGTCGGTAACTTCGATCTCACGGTCGCGCATCTGCCCGATTATGTCGTAAATATGCTCACTGCGGCGGTTAAGAGGGCACATAATCGTGGTTTTGAGACCAGCCCGGTATTGCACCGGAACCGCTGAAGAAAGAGTCAGAAACTTCACTTTCGGCACCTGTTCAGATTTTATGCCTGACTTGATAACAATCATGTTCGAAAAGCTTTCGACCAGCTTCGAAGGCAGAATAGCCGCCACCGGATTGACGCTCTCGAGGTTTTCACACACTTCCGACATACTGCGGCAGATTTTAACCTTGAGATCGAATGACAGGGTTATGAAAAAATGGCGCATCAGGCGCAGCATTTCGCTGGTAACACAAATTTCATGAGCTTCTGAAAGATCACGGGCGCTGTTGGTTACCACACAGAATTCCGGGGTGTAATTGAATTCTTCTACAATTCCAAGTTTTCCCGACATCAACGTTTCGACCAGAGCGAGGCGATCAGGCGAATGCTCAGGTGTAAAGGTCGCAAAACCCAGATTCACCTGGCTTTTGCCAAGTTCGGCGCAAAAATCATCAAAATTGTCTATGGCTATAATATCAGCGCTGTGACCAAAGCGGGCCAGAGCAGCATCGTTGAACCAGCCGTTTTTCTCTCCGAGAACCGCAATGCGGCCCTGTTCCTGGGCGGAACGGCAGGCAGAAACAATCTCGACGAAAATGCTTTCAACACTGCTGCGATTGAGCCCTTCGAGATTATAATGACCAAGATTCTTGAAAACATCTGCCTCGCGAATTGGAGCGAAGCAGGCTTCAAACCCAGAAGCCCGCTTGACACCACCTATTTCACGGGCAAGCACGACGCGCTGTTTCACGAGATCGATCAGACCACGGTCGATGGCATCAAGACTCTTTCTCAGTTCCTCCAGGTTTTTTCCGGTCATATTCTCCTGTCCTCTTTTTCATGGATTTATATTGCGGGCAATTCTCATCGTTCTCACGACAATACGGCATAACTGCAAATTGACACGGCGCTCCGGCGCTTTTGAAAATCAGCGGCGCAACAGCTCTGACCGCCTTTAGCATGTCAAAGGCCAGCTGCCTGATTTCCCATTGGGCTTTGATACAGCACCTCTGTTCAAAAAAATTGAACAGACTGCGGGCATTGAGGGTAAAAACCAGCTTCGTTTCAATGGCGTTTGGAAAGATATAACGCGCATCTTCTGGCGCCACCCCGGCTTCAACCATCTCGCGGTAGGCGTCGAGCGTCTGCTGCACCGCCTTGTCGAAAATTCGCCTGGCATCCGGCTTGTTGTCGAGCGAAGGCGGAACGATATACGGCAGTGACGGCACTTTCATGTAGTTGACGTAGCGCTGACTCTCCTGGGAATACGAGGCAATGCGGTGCCTGACCAGTTGATGCGACAAGGCCCGCGAAATACCGTCGGCACTGAAGGTAAAATCGGCATGTTCAAATGGCGACAGATGGTTGCGCTGTCTCAGAAAGCCAAGCAGGCGTTCGATTTCCTCTTCGGTCAGGTGCTCTTCAATATCATCGGCAGCCCGCGAAGAGTAACAACGACGCGCCGCCAGGGCAACCAGGCGGTCAGGCTCAGGAGTATGGCGGAGTAACAGCAGCGTCAAAGGTTACTTCCTCAAATCAGGATCTTGCTATACTGAAAATCTGCTGCCCGGCAGTTTGACCGGACAGCAGATTCTCACCACGAAAATCTGAAGACTTATTCAGTTTTGGCTTCGGCTGGAGCAGCTGCTTTGGCGGCTTTTTTGCTCTTTTTGGTGGCTTCGGCTTCTGCAGCCTTTTTCTGGGTTTCGAGTTTGGCTTTGAATCTTTCGACGCGGCCGGTGGTGTCTACAAAGCGCTGGGTGCCGGTGAAGAAGGGGTGGCAGGCCGAGCAGACTTCAACCTTGAGTTCGGCAGAGGTCGAAAGGGTGGCAAAAGTATTGCCACAAGCGCAGGTTACGTTGATGAGGTTGGTTTTCGGGTGGACATTCTGTTTCATTTCCGGGGTCTCCTGTTAAAATTCTTTCGAAGCTTCTTCAAGGCTGTCATAGGTCTTGATGATGTGCTGCAGCTGAATAAGCTGGAAAATACCATAAATATACGCGTTCAGACTGATCAGAACCAGCTCGCCACCGGCATCACGCAATTTTTTGAGAGTGCCGATAAAAAAGCCGAGGCCTGAAGAATCTATGTAATTGGTTCTTTCAAGGTCGAGAACCACTTTTACCTTGTTTTCGTCAACCAGCTTCTGAATCTGTTCTTTTGCAACCGGCAGGGTCCACATGTCGAGGTCGCCGATCAGCGACAGCACGACATAGCCCTTGGTGGCATCTTTTCTTTCGAAGCTCAGTTTATCTTTTTCTTTCTGGTCGGTCATTTCGTCCTCCACAGGGAAGTATGGCACAATCAACTGTGCCTTGGTCTGCTGCGAACAATTTCGATGGCCTTGCAAACCGCCATGGTGACGTTTGCCTGCCATTGCGAAGACTCTAAATCTACATTGGTAACGGCATTACCAATATTGGTCACCACGTATTTGGGCGGCAGCGAATTCAAAGCCAAAGCCAGAATATCGAGAGTGCAGCGGGCGCAAGAACAGGCAGTTTCGCCCTTCTTTGCCAGCATCTGACTCGTGATCTGCCTGACCACGCTCTCCATTTTATTCACTAATACTATTTCATCCATTTTATTGTCATCCAAGCTTGGTTCTGAGTGTTTTCGGATCTATATCGAGCAATCGTGCCGCTTTAAGCTTGTTACCGCCCGCATACTCAAGAACCTTCTTTACATACATGCGTTCCATCTCGGCAAGAGTGTATATCCTGTCTTCTACAGGGTTGTCACCACCAGCCGCTGAAGGCTGCCTGATCTTCTCAGGAAAGTCTTCAGGCTCTACCTGCGAGCTTCTCGAAAGAACGACCGACCGTTCGATCACATTGCGCAGCTCTCTGACATTGCCGGGCCAGCTGTAGTTCTGCAGCGTCTGCAGCGCCTGCCTGCTGATGCAGAGATCGGGCTTGTTGTATTTGGCCCTGAATTCCTGGACAAAGGCCTCAACTATCTCGGCAACGTCTTCCATACGCTCACGCATTGGCGGAATATGAATCTCGACGACATTCAGCCGGTAATAAAGATCTTCACGGAACCGCCCGCGCTTGATTTCATCGAGCAGATTCTTGTTGGTGGCTGCAAGAATGCGAACATCGACCTTGATGGTATTGTTACCGCCGATTCTTTCGAATTCCTGTTCCTGCAGAACCCGCAGTAGTTTCGTCTGCGTCATCATCGACATGTCACCGATTTCATCAAGAAACAATGACCCGCCGTCGGCGCGTTCGAAACAGCCTTCCTGGCGGCTGACCGCCCCGGTGAAGGCACCACGCTCATGCCCGAACATTTGACTTTCAAGGAGCTCAGAAGGTATTGCCGCACAGTTCATCTTCAAAAACGGTCGCGTCTTTCGGGGACTCAGCTGCTGAATCGTTTCAGCAACCATCTCCTTGCCGGTACCGCTTTCGCCGGTGATAAGAACCGTCACATCGTTTCCAGCTACTTTCGATACCAGATCGAGAACATCTTTGATCGTATCGCTTGAACCGATTATCTTTGATTTCATAGTCCGGCAAAACCTTATATGATTGAGCTTGAGCCTTATCCCCGGGGTTTTCACCACGAGAATATCACTCCGGCTCAGTCGTAATGATTGATGTTATCACAGGCCTACAGGCGTGTCAAGAACTCTCGGATAGCACCAGCAATCAGCACCAGTATCATTTAGGGTACCGAAAACCGTACCCTAAAATATTTTCATGGGGGCTTGCAATTTACTCTGTTATAGTAGAAAATATTATCAGCCTGAACTTCACTTAAAGATGTGAAAAGGCGCGAGATGTTTTTGGAGGAACTTGCAAAATGTCTGCAAAAATCTTTGTTGGTAACCTGCCTTTCAGCGTTGACAATCGCAAACTCGAAGAAGAATTCGCCAAATTTGGCAAAGTTGTTAGTGCCAAGGTAATTCTCGACAAAAATTCCGGTCGCTCCCGAGGCTACGGATTTGTCGAATTCGCCGAAGAAGGCAGTGCTCAGGCCGCCGTCACCGGCATGAACGACCAGCCAATCGAAGGGCGCAAACTGACGGTCAGCCTCGCCAAAAACCAGGCCTGACGCAACACAAATCAATCAAGGTCTGCAGAGTCACGCCACCCATTCAAAGGAACCCCAAACATGCAGGTCAATACTGAACTGCTGCAGAAAATAAAAACTGCAGCGGCCAGAAATTTCGATGCATATCTGCAGAAGGCATTGTCTGCCTCGGCCGATCATGGGCCATTCGGCATGGAAATGCTCGACCGGCTTCACGACCAGTTGCCACGCACCAGCTGCAGCAATTGCGGTCAGTGTTGTAATTCCGTATCGATTTTTTCCCTCGAATACCATCGCATCATCAGAGAAGTCCTTGCCACCTGGCAGCCCGATCGACTTCGCCGCCTGATCAAATCGGCGCTGCGTTTCGATCTCCGCCAGGCTGATGCCGGCAACGAAAGGCGACTGCGCTGCATCTTCCGGGATGACGAAACGAAAGTTTGCCTGATTCACCCGGTCAGGCCTTTTGCCTGCCGCATCTTCGGACTGCTTAAAGAAGACGGTACCAGAGAATGTTGCCAGGTAAACGATCTATCAATGCCGGCTCGCGTCGTCAGTGAAAAGTATCTCACCGACCTGCAAAGCCGGGTTCTCGAAAATTCCGAGAGTTTCGAGCCCTGGCCAGGTAGCGGCAAAATTCACTTTTTTCCATTTGAATTCTGGTTTTTCCGCCAGATTTTTTCACCTGAACGGGCTCTGCAGATTTACCGTGAAATACTGGTTCCGATGTCGACACCACTCTCGCATCTCTGGCAGAAGCAGCTTTCAATTCCAGAACTGCGCGAAGATCTCTACGAAGATAACGGAGACAACCAATGAGCAAACTCCTGCGGGTCATCGCCCGGGAACAATGCATCGGCTGTTACAGCTGCATGTTTGCATGCAGTCGAACCTGGTTCAAAGCCCTCACTGTCGAAAAGGCAGCGCTGCGTATAAAAAACTACGCCGGGGCCGAAGGAGCTTTCTCGATTCGACCATGTTACGGCTGCCTTGATCCAGACTGCGCCCGGGCCTGCCCAACCGCAGCCCTGACTCCACGCGAAGGCGGTGGCGTCAAGCTAGATGCTTCCAAATGCGTTCACTGTCACAAATGCGTAACCGCCTGTATCGCCAACGCCCTCCAATGGGACAGCGAAACCCGCATGCCAATTCCATGTCATCAATGCGGTGTCTGCGTCAAATTCTGCCCGAACGGGGTCATCGACATGGTCGAAATCGACCGCAGCCGAAAGGTAGAACCATGAAAAATTTTTACATGCTCGATATCGATCTGACCAGCGGCAAAAGCGAAAAAAAAGATGTAACCGATCTCTTCAGTCGTTATATCGGCGGCACCGGGGTCGCTACCGCATTGCTCGATGAATTCACCCCGACAACCGATGCCTACGATCCTTCAGCCCCGATAATATTCGCCACCGGGCCTTTCAGTTCAATTTTTCCTGTTGCAACCAAGACCGTTGCGATGTTCAAATCCCCGCTCACTGGCAATATGGGCGAATCACATGCTGGTGGGCGTCTGGCGCTGGCCATGTCTGGAGCAGGTTATCATGTTATCCGCATACGCGGCCGCTCCGAGTTTCCATGTACCGTAGAAATCGAAGGAGACAATGTACGGGTCAACTCTGCAAGCTCTCTGCGCGGTATGTCAGCGCTTGCCGTCGAACGCGTTCTGCGCGATCACTACAAATCCGATTTTAAGCGTTCGATCGTCAGAATTGGGCCTGCCGGTGAGCGTTTGTCGCCTATCGCCGCAGCCACAGTCGACTCGTCACGGCATTTCGGCCGCCTGGGCCTTGGCGGAGTTCTTGGCAGCAAAAACCTTAAAGCCATCGTGATCAGCGGTGGAAAATATTGGAAAATTGACGAACCAGGCCCGTTCAACGCATATTATACCAGGCTCTATCAGGCGGTCGTTGCCTCTGACCAGATGAAGAAATATCACGACCTCGGCACCCCGATCAATGTCGTTCCATTGAGCAAAATCAACGGCCTGCCAACCCGCAATTTCTCTCAAGGCTATTTTGAAGGAGCTGAAGGCATCAGTGGCGAAACTTTCGCCGAACGCCATCTTTCACAGCAGATTGCCTGCGCCCACTGTCAGTGCGGTTGCATTCACATGGCCACCCTGCGCGAAAGCTTCAACGAAGCAGAACATATGTATAAAACTTTCAAGGTCTCATACGACCATGAACTGATTTTCGCCTGGGGCTCCAATCTTTCGATTTCAAACAGCGAAGATGTCCTGCGACTGCTCTATCACGTAGAAAAGCAGGGCTGGGACGCAATCAGCATGGGCGTCATTCTCGCCTGGGCCGTTGAAGCCTTCCAGCGCGGCTATATCACCACCACCCAAACCGACGGTCTGGTGCTCAATTTCGGTGATGCCGCCACTTATGCCAAAATTCTCGACCGCATCGCCAACCGTCACAATGAATTCTATGCCGATCTCGAAAAAGGCTCGGTTTTCTGTGGCGAAAAATACGGCGGCAAAGATTTTGCAATTGCCTTCGGCAAAAATGAAGCCCCAGGCTATATGACCGGCCTGCATGCTTTTCTCGGCTACGGAACCGGCGTCCGCCATTCACACCTCGACAGCGCCGGCTACTCGATCGACCAGAAAAAGATCAACAGCAATAAATCCGACTCCGACTGGACAAAAGAAATGTATAAGGAATCGGTCTGGCGTATGGCACTCAACTCACTCGTCATCTGCCTTTTTGCCCGCAATATATACACGCCGGCAGTCGTCAGCGAAGGACTTGGACTGCTGGGAATGAACAATTGCGATGAAGCGTCAGTAAATCAGGCTGCCCGGCTGATTCATGCTCTGAAAATCAGGCAGAAGATGAACTTCGGCTTCCGCTTCTCCGACCTGTATCTGCCGGCACGCCTCGAAAAGGCAGTTACCACCTGCGGGCATGTCACCCGCGAACAGTTCGATGAGCAGGTCAAAGTATACCAGGCACTAGCCGAAGAAGACCTGAAACTCCTGGATTCGTTAAAAAATTAGCCGGCCGGGCACAGAAAACTTCCCCGATGGATCACAAAGGTGGTCCTGACCGGAAAACAATCGATGCATTTGGCTCTATTCTGGTTTAGCATGATTGTATTGCGTCACAATTATTCTGCCCGAGGACTTACAATGCATTCAGATTTTTCCGATCATGTTGCTATCGGCCAATTGCCGAGACCATTCAGTCCGGCAGCAAAATTGATCAGTAACATCCGGCATTTGCTGCTTGTCGTTTGCCTTACCCTGGCAACAACTGCCTTAAGCGCAGATTCATTGCAGAAGCAGGTATTCTGCCCGGTCTGCAACATAGAATATACAGCCTTCCTTACCGCTTCTTCGACAGCCGGGTTCTGCCTCGACGGCAGACCCACCGATGGACGCCTTGAACCTCTTGCAGAATGCCCGCTCTGTCACGGAGTTTTTCTCAAACCATCTCATACTGCCGACGAAATGAAGGCGCTGCATAAATTCATCTGGTCCGATCAGTTTCAATCTCTCCGGACTGCAACAACTGCAACCCGCTACGCTTCGATTCTTGAGAATCTTGACAGCAGCAGTTACGAGATCGCTGCCGCCTGGCTGCACGCCGCCTGGGCCGAGGAAAATGACCAGACTGCTTTCAGGAACTGTCTCGAAAAAAGCCTGAAATTTTTCCGACTGGCACGAGAAGAAGCCAGCAAAAATGGCGAAAAGGCCAGATTTTTTGACATTTCTCTGAAAATCGCCGATCTGCTGCGCCAGCTCGAAAAATTTGCCGAAGCCACCCAATGGCTTGACGAGCTGGCCGCAGACCCGGAATGCAAAAGCAGTTGGTTGCCCGCCGTAATCAGACATTCTCGACAACTTGTAGAAGCCCGTAACAGCAAGCCCTCACAGCTCCCGCCCGGGAATCTTCTGCATGCGGCAATCAATGCCGGAAACCTCGCAGAGGCCATCAGGCTGGCCTCAAGCAGTCAAAACCTCCTCAAAGAAATAAACATTGCCGGGCATACTCCCTTGATTCTGGCAATAAACCGCAAGGATGAGCCGATGATAGATGCCCTCCTCTCAGCCGGCGCCGATAGCGCCCAAACTGATCTCGATGGCAATACCCCGCTGCACCATGCTGTATTGTCAGCCAGTCATCAGATTTTCGAGAAAATTCTCGCCAGAACCGGCAACCCCGATCCGGTGAACCGTTATAATGAAACACCTCTGCTTCTGGCCGCCCGAGTCGGCAAAGTATCGCTCATCAAGTCACTGCTGGACGCCGGTGCCGATTTCAACCATAAAGACGCCCGGGGCAATACCATTTTACATATACTCTGCACCAGACCAGGTGCCGGCCGCGAAGCAATCGTCGAAAGGCTTGCCAGTCAGGTTCGCGATGTCAATCTGCGCAATTTCGATGACCGCACCCCGTTGCATCTTGCTGTCATGGCCGGGAACCTTGCCGCAGTCAACTCATTGCTCGATGCCGGCGCCAGAATCGATGCCCGACTTCCTGATGGTTCCGCTGTGCTCTTTTTCTGCAAACCCCTGCTGATTTCAAACCTGATTGGCAAAGGGGCTGATATAACCCTGCAGAACAATGCCGGTTACAACGTCATGGTTAACGCCAGAATCAATGGCGATCTTGAAAGGGTTGCCTTTCTGAAGAAAACCGGTCGCTTCGGCAGGAGATCACGACGTTTCAATGTGAATGGTCACGAAACTGATATTTTTGCCGCAGTGCAGGCAGAAAACCTTCAGGACATCCGGGAAATCGTCAAACTCGACCGCAAAGAGCTCGATGCCCGCGAACCCGAGCTTTCAGCAACCCCCCTGCATCTGGCTGCTGAACTTGGCAACCCTGAAGTGGTCAGACAGCTCATCGACCTTGGCGCCAAGATTGAAGCGACCAATGATTTTCTCCGTACGCCGATTCATTACGCTGCATCAAGAGGCAATCTCGAAGCACTCAAAGTTCTCCATCAGGCTGGAGCCAACATTCAGGCCGTCGATGCACGTGGTTCGACTCCCATGCACGACGCAGCCGCCGCCAGGCATCGCAATGTTTACGTCTACCTCAGCGAACTGAATGCCAGCGACACCACCCGCGACAATGCAGGTTACACCCCTGCCGAACTTTTTCAGGAACCTTGAACCGCATTGACAATTTTTCCTGCTGAATGTGATCTGATCGCACCCGAACGGAATGCGACCGCTTCAGTATCTGCCCACTTAACTGTTACATAAATTGATACTGAATAGCCGCAGCCCGAATATATCAATGGCAGATGGGTAAAAAATCCTGTATAATTCGGCTTTGAAGTTATACCCTTAGTGAGGTTCCGAATGAAAAAAGCTGCAGCTTTTCTGACCCTGCTGGCCCTGCTGGTGATGACCGGCGGCGCCCTTTACCTGCAGCAGCGCGAAGCTTCACCGAAGCTCAGCGATCTGCAACCTGCCCTCGACAATTTAAAAACTTTTATACCTGAAACTCTCCAGATGCCTGCCGCTGCTGGCATCTCCGTTCTTATGCTTCTGGTTTTCCTCCTTGCACTGGCTGTTCTCTTTGAACGCCGCAGTCTGCCCGTTATCGAATCAGCCACCAAACCAGCCGAAACCCCGGCCGTAGAAAATAAAGCCCATGCCGAACTCGAGCTTCTCAAAAAGAAAGTCGAGGAGGCCGAAAGCACTCAAGCAGCCCTCAAACGTCAGATCAACGACCTCGACGCTGACAATGCCGGTCTCAAAGGCCAGCTCGAAAAACTTCGCTCTGCTCCCGCAGCCGACAAAGAACTTGAAAAGGCCATGCAGCAGGCTGCCGACCTTGAAAACCGGATAAAAGAAGCTTCTGCCGCACGCGAAAAGCTGGTCACCGAGCAGCAGCAATCCCTGCTGGAAGTTAAGAATGCTCTCAACGAACGCAACCGCCTGCAGACAGAAGTCGACGCTCTGATTGCCCGGGCCGAAAAATCCGAAAACGATGCAAAAAGTGCCCGCCGTGACAGCGAAAAGGTTTCCGGTCAGCTGAAAACCGCCCAGTCAGAACTCGAAAAGAAAAGCGACGAAATCACCAACCTTCGCCAGCAGCTTGAAACGCTCAACAATGAACTCAAATCAGCCCGTGCTAATCAGAAAGGTGGCAAAGAAGCCATTCCGCCGGCCGCATATCAGATTCTCTATCTATTTCAGAAGGAAGGGCGCCTGATCGACCTGCTCAGCGAAGATATTTCCGAACTCGATGATGAAACTCTCGGCGGCGCTATCAGGCCAATTCACGAGGGCTGCCGACGTCTGCTCGCCGACCGTCTGATTCTTGAACGCGTACTCAACGAAGAAGAAGGCAGTATCGTTACCCTCGACGAAATCGACCCCGAGGCCGTCAAACTCTCGGGGCGCGTTCCACCAGCCGGACCATACAAGGGCGAACTCATACACCGCGGCTGGCGGCTCAAAGAATGTAATCTTCCCGAACTTGTAGACGGCTGGAAAGGCAACGTCATCGCCCCGGCCGAAGTTGAAATCAGCTGAGGAGAACCCAGCCATGGCAAAAGCTAAATACATCGTCGGCATCGACCTCGGAACCACCAACATCGTTCTCAGCTATGCCCCGCTGGCAGCCGGCAATGGCGACGAACCCGCCCAGATCAGCCTGATGCCGATCGTTCAGGAACTCGCCAAAGGGGCCATCGAAAAGCTCGATGTTCTGCCTTCTTTCATTTTTGAACGTCTGAAAGAAAAACCTGTCTTCACCTGGGAAGACGACGCCCAGTATATTATCGGTGACTATGCCCGCGAGCGCGGTGCTGAGGTTCCAGACCGCCTTATTTCATCAGCCAAGTCATGGCTGTGCAATACCCGCATCGACCGAACCCAGCCGGTTTTACCCTGGAATTCACCCGAAGAAAATGCAAAAATTTCACCGCTGCAGGCGATGGCCACTTTCCTGCGTCACGTCAGACACACCTGGAGTGAAGAATTTGCCAAAGATAAACTCGAAGACCAGAAAGTCGTAGTAACCATCCCGGCTTCATTCGATGCAGCCGCGCGCGATTTAATCGTGGAAGCTGCACGCATGGCCGGTCTTCCGACCATTACATTACTGGAAGAACCTCAGGCAGCATTTTATTCCTGGATATCGCAGAGCGACAAACCATGGCGACAGCAGGTTAAAAAGGGTGACGTGGTTCTCGTCGTCGACGTAGGCGGCGGAACTTCCGACTTCAGCCTGATCGAGATCAGCGAATCCGACGGCGATCTGGCCCTTGAACGCGTCGCGGTCGGCAATCACATACTTCTGGGCGGCGATAATATGGATCTTACGCTCGCTTATGTCGCCCGTCGCAAGCTCGAAGAGAGCAATAAGAAGATCAGCCAGTGGCAGACAGTTCAGCTCAGCCACCAGTGCCGCAAAGCAAAAGAAACCCTTCTTTCCGATCCAACGAAAGATTCGGTGCCGATAGTCATTTCCGGCCGCGGCAGCAGCGTCATCGGCGGTTCTCTGAAAACTACGATCGAACGCGCTGACATCGAAAAAACGCTGATCGATGGCTTTTTTCCATTCTGCAATATGAGTGATGATCCTGCCGAAGACACTCAGGGCGGGGTGCGCGAAGTCAGCCTGATGTATGCAGCTGATCCGGGCATTACCCGACATCTTGCAAAATTTCTGCGCAGCCAGAATGCCGGTGAACGCCAGTATGGGTTTCCGAAGGCAATTCTGTTCAATGGCGGTGTCTTTCGATCGGAAATTTTCCGTAACCGCCTGATCGAAGTCATCAACAACTGGCTTGCAAGCGCCGGCCATGAGAACATAAGGGTTCTCGAAGGTATCGAACTTTCGCAGGCCGTAGCCCGAGGGGCGACCTACTACGGCATTGCCCGCGAAGGCAAGGGCATCAGAATCCGTGGCGGTGTTTCCCAGGCCTATTATCTCGGCATTGAATCGTCACTGCCTGCCGTACCGGGCTTCAAACCGCCCCTCAAGGCTCTCTGTGTTGCGAAGCAGGGCACTGAAGAAGGCACCATTTCGGATGTTCCCGGGCGCACCTTCGGCCTGGTGATCGGGCGCAAGGCAGAGTTCAAGTTTTTCAAATCCAACTGCAGGCGTGAAGACGACTTCGGCCAGATGATCGACGAAATCGACGACAGCTTCGAAGATACCAGTGCCCTGCAGATAGAACTGCCGGCCTATGAAGGCATGAAAGCCGGCGACCTCGTTGACGTGGGTCTGCAGGTCGCAATTACCGAGATCGGCACTCTCGAAGTCTATTGTCTGGCCCGCAAGGGCGAACACCGTTGGAAGCTTGAATTCAACGTCAGAGAAAACCTGAAGTAATGAGCAGAGCAAACGCTGCAGACACAAGATTCATCATTGGCATCGACCTGGGGACCACCCAGTGCGCTCTTTCATATGTCGATCTTGAAGACAAGAATCTGAAAGTGCGCAATCTTGAGATCGCGCAACTGGTCAGCGGCGGCATGCTTGAAAATCTGCCGACCCTGCCATCGGTGATCTACCTCTGCGAAGAAGAGCGAGCCGTCAACCGCCCACCCTGGATGCGCCAGGACGGCATGATCGTCGGCGCTTACGCAAAAGAACTCGGGTTCGAAATTCCCGGTCGCTTTGTGCACAGCAGCAAATCATGGCTCTGCCACCCGCGCGCCGAGCGCCAGTCACCGATACTGCCATGGCAGAGCGAAGTGGTCGACCGCAAAATTTCTCCGGTCGAGGCCGCTACCGAATATCTGGCCTATCTGTCCCGTCTCTGGGATGCCACAATCGGCGCCAACAACGAAGCGTTCACTTTTGTGCGCCAGAAGGTCATTGTCACCGTTCCAGCTTCATTCGACCCTTCGGCCCGCAATCTGACGCTGGAAGCTATCGAAAAAGCCGGTATAAAATCAGTTTCGCTGATCGAAGAACCTCAGGCTGCATTTTATGACTATCTGCAGCGCAATCCGAAAACCATGGTCGGCGAACTCAAGGGAGTCGATACGGTTCTCGTCATCGACATTGGCGGCGGCACTACCGACTTCAGTCTGATCAGAATCAACTGGTCGACTGACCGCGATTACCCCGAATTTTCGCGGCTCGCGGTTGGCCCGCATCTGCTGATCGGCGGCGACAACCTCGACCTGGCACTGGCCAGACGCGTCGAAGCAGAATTCAAACATCGCGGCCGCAAACTGGCCGGCAAACAATGGTTGTCGCTGCTGGCTCAGAGCCACAGTAACAAAGAACAGGTATTGTCAGAAGAAGTTTCCGGGGGAGTGCATTTCAACCTCGCCGGCTCAGGCAGCAAGGTTCTCGCCGGTGCTGCCAAAATCAGTCTCGACAGCGAAGAAATTAAGAAAACTCTGGTCGATGGCTTTTTTCCGCTTGTAGAAGCAGACGAAATGCCAGATGAAGACGATACTCTCGGCCTTTCCGAAGCCGGCTTGCCGTTCACTCGAGATGCGGCTGTCACCAGGCATCTGGCCGCTTTTCTGCGCGCCAATGACGTGAAGCCTGACGCCATTCTCTTCAACGGCGGAACGATGAAAGCCGACTGTCTGCGCAACCGGTTGTTTGAAGTTCTTACCCTTTGGAAAGGCACAGAACCAAAGATTCTCGAGAACCCGCATCCGACACTCGCAGTTGCCGCGGGAGCCGCTTATTACGGGCTCGTGACTCTTGGCCTTGGGCAGCGCATTCAGAGCGGCAATCCAGTCTCTGTTTATCTGGGAATCGGCACTTCAAAATCATCGACTTCTTCGCGACATGTTCCAGAGCAACTGATGTGCATTCTTCCCAAAGGCTCCGAAGCCGAAAAAGACTACCACATGGCTGATAAAACACTCGGTATCGACTTGAGCCGCGACTCAGCCTTCTATCTTTTTTATACGCCGGCCCCGCCAAAAGCAGAAGAAAGCGGGCGCCTGATCAAATTCAACTCAAAGCGCTACCTGCCGTTGCCGCCATGTATTCTCAAAGCCCGCACCAGCAAGGGCGAAAAGCAGGTCGAAATTCGTGTCAGATTACGCGAAACAGGCTATCTGCAGATTTTTTGCGAAGAAGTCGCCGGCACCTTTTCCCAGGAACTTCGCTTCGACCTTGGCGAAAGCGATAAGGCCGGCAAAGGCGCAGCTGAAGCCCCGGCCAAACGCCGCGTGCCGCTGACCAGTTCCCAGCTCAAAAAGATCACCGCCCTGCTCGACGGTGCTTTTGCCGGAAAATCCGAATTCAACGCCGTATTTAAGGAACTGGAAGAAATCGTCGGTTCGCCGCGCACCAACTGGGATGCCGAAATGCTGCGCCAGCTCTTCGACCTTTTCATAGAACGCGAAACAGAATTCAGAAGCTCTCAGAGTTCGCTGGTTCTATGGTTCAGACTGCTTGGCTTCTGCCTTAGGCCAGGGTTCGGGGTGACAGGTGACGTCGAACGGGTTGACCGCATCTGGAAAATGATCGACGATCAGTATGATTTCAGTAATGCCGAGTTCTGGTCTGAATGGTGGATCATGTGGAAACGCATCGCGCCCGGGCTGTCGCTCGAACGCCAGGAAGCCCTGAAGAACAGGCTTGAACCGGTGCTTTTTCAGACCAAACGTCGCGAAAAACGTGACCGCGAAATCGGTCAGCATGAGCGTAACCAGCTCTGGAGACTGTTTGGTCACCTTGAACGTATTTCGGTGGCCGAAAAGGAACGCATCGGCTGGTGGATCATCAAAGCACCGCCCAGCTATGGCGTCGATGCCGTTGCGCTTTCCGCTCTTGCCCGACTCGGAGCCCGGGAACTCGCTTATGCTCCAGACTCCGCGATGGTTTCGCAGTCGGTGGTCAACGCATGGGCTGAACAGCTTCTAAAAAAGGCAATTCCCGGCAATTCGTATCTTGACACCGCCCTGCGTGAAATAGGCCGCAAAACTGGTGACCGCATGGTGCAGATCGACGACCTGCTGCGTAAGAATATTCTCGACGTTTTCAAAAAGAAAATGCGCAAGAAGGGTTTCATTCAGCCACTGCTAAAAGCGGCCCGCCTTGAAGAAAAAGAACTTGCCGAAATGGTTGGCGAAGCTCTGCCATCAGGGTTTGTCTGGGTCAAAGACCAGCCGGCAACGAAATCGGATTAACTCAAATAATCGGCCACGAATGAGCACGGATTAAATTCAACAGGCTGGAGAGTTCGGCCGGGCGCGCGGCAAGAAGCTTTTTTGCACAGGATATTGCGCTCCAGAAAAGCTTAGACACAACAATATCAGGTGCTCTCAGTTTTGAGGCGGATCAGTTCAAAAATTTTCACCGCCTGCTGCTTGCCTCGTATTTCGGTGAACGGCATTTCTTCTGCTTCGACATAGGCACTGACCAGGTTGAAGGTAGCGCCCGAAAAGATGATTTTTGAATGCCGGCCTTTTTTGGAAGCCGATTCCAGTCGCGAGGCAAGATTGACTTCGTCGCCGATGACCGTCAGGTCTTTGCGGCGGGAACTGCCGACAT
>CAZPCO010000004.1:0-21787 GCA_964585025.1 uncultured bacterium
CGTTGATGCCAAGGGCAAGCATTACCCGCATTGGAAAGGTGATTTCCTGCATGCTGTAGCCTTCATAATAATGGAAGCGTCCCTGCATGGCCACGACAGTTTTGCCGCCGGCCTCACCGATTACCAGTTTGCCTGCATGCCCCTTGACGGTCGAAACCGGGAAATGCGGAATCTGTTCATAAGGAATGGCAACTGCGTTCTTGAGCTCGTCGGCAAATTTTCCAAGACCTGAACCGAGAACAAGAGCGACCTGCGGTTTGGCAGTCGTCTTTGTACGAATAAAATCGGCAGCCTGTTGAATTTTTGCTTTAATTTCCATGAAAATTTCCTTGTTGGGCAGAATCACGCATCAGATGCGGCAAAACAGCCTAACACAGCCCTTAAGAGCTTGTCAACGCAACAAAAATGCCACTGACTTATTATCAGGGAAAATGCCAGCTAAAGTAGAAGGCGAAGAGACTTCGATAGGGCATCAGCTGCAGACATACAGGTTCCGAAATTCCTGCCGCCCAATCTGCAGCTGACCGCGGATCGGCAGCAACCTGCGGCAGCAGTCGCAACACGATTTCAAGGGCAGGCAGCCACCTTCCCCCTTCGACGAGAACACGCATGAGCTCGATCTGCCCGGCGAGATTTCCGGGAGCACTTCGCGCCAGCAGATCAAGATCGTTGATGGCACCGGTGTAATCCCCCTGTCGACGACGCGCTTCCGCCCGCAGCATCAGAGAGCGACGACCCGGCTCATACTGCAGCGAACGGGTGAATTCGTCTTCGGCGGCACGAAAGCGGCGCAGACTCATCAGCAGACGACCGTGATCACGTGGGATGTCACCGCGATCGATATTGAGATTGGCGGCGCGTTCAAACATATCTAAAGCTTCTTCAGAACGGTTTTGCAGAGCAAAAATCCGGGCAATACCGTAGTAACCGCCAAAAAAATCCGGATAGATCTTCATCAGTTCGCGAAAATGCGCCTCGGCTTCAACAAGCTGGTTCCTTTCTTCATAATAAATGGCAAGTTGGTTGCGGGCAAAGCGGTTAGCGGGATCGAGAAGCAAAGAATGTTCAAAGAGCGTTCCTGTGTTCATCCATACCTGGCAGTATTGATATGACAGTATCGACAGAAGAAGAACGACAACCAGACCCGAGCTTTCGAGACACCGTCTTGAAAACCCGGCACGGGCAAAGTGGCCAATCGCGGCCACCACAGCGACAACCAGCCCCAGCAACGGAATGTATAGAAAGTGGAGGCCGGCGTAAAAATTGTAACCAACCCTCACAAGACCAGACATCGGAGCTATCTGCAGCAGAAAAAGCAGAATGCCGGCAGCGGCAAAACGGTTAACGGAGGCAATGATCAGCATTGAAACAAAAGCTGCCAGCAACAGAAGCAGATTATAACCATCGGGACCGGCATTCCGGCTGTTGAGTTCGTAGGTTGCTGACAAACCGGCCGGTATAACAGCCTTGGCAAAATAGAAGGCGACACCACCGGCTCCAGCTTTCAAGTTCAGCCCAGATGAAGCGCCTGGCTGAATTCCGCTGTCAGCCGCCACAAATGTTGTCAGCAGCAATGCGACTGCAAGCAGCAGCGCTGCAGTTTTTTCCCTGATCAGATGCCAGGAAATCTCTCTGTTCATGACCCAATCGAGCAGAAACCAGCCGGCCGGCACCATAAATGCCAGAGTTTTTGCAAGCCCTGAAAGCAGCATGAACAAAAGCGCCAGGCCGATATCGAAGCGACGACCGGATTTGATATATCTCAGATAGACGAGCAGAGAAGCGAAATAGAACATGGCATGCAGAAGGTTGCGGCGCTCCAGCACCCAGGCAACCGTCTCGACCTGAACCGGGTGAACGGCCCAAAGAGCAGCGATCAGCCACGCCACAATCTGACTGCTGAATGAAGTCATCAGAGCATAGATGGTTATGGCGCAGCAAACATGCAACAGAAGGTTGATCAGATGTGAGAAACTGCTGTTGAAGCCGACAAGATTGTATTCGAGCCAGAAACTGAGAACACTCAACGGGCTGTACTGATTGGTCGCCAGCGAAGTGAAAATATCGACCAGCCCTGAAAAGCCAATTGGAGCCATAATCAGAGGATTTCTCAGAATTACCTGATCTTCATCGAACATCAGATATTCGGCCTGTACGAGCGACGAAAAAACTGCCAGCATCAAAATTACGAGAAACAAAGGCAGAATCCTCCGCCATCCAGAACCAGTTTCTGCGACAGCTTTCAGCATCGGCGCCATTCCTTGAGCCAGAGTGCGAACATCAGCAGCGACCAGAGCCGGAAACCATTGTCTCTCACTCTTTGCCGGTGATCTTCATAAAGGCTCATGATAAGTCGGGTATCAGGAAAGAACTCACGAAAACCCGCATCATGCATACTATCAGCGAACAGACCGGCCAAAGTACCTTCCAGCCACACCGCTACCGGACTGCCAAAACCTTCCTTTTTTCCTGTCAGAATTTTTTGTGGCAGAAGTCCGGCAAGTTTCTGCCGCAACAGACTTTTGCTCTTAAAAAGACTGAATTTTCTTCGTTCCGGAATTGCAAAAGCCGCCTCGACAATCCGGAAATCAAGAAAAGGCGCCCTCACTTCAAGCGTATGAGCCATCGAAGCCTGATCGGCCTTATAAAGAATATCATCGGGCAGCCAGGTCTGGAGGTCAATGATCGCCTGCTGCTGCAGAATCGGCAGATCAGCCGACGCAGCATACAGGGGCGCAAAGCGATCCCATGTCTGGTATCTGCCGAGCTCTCCGACGATATCGGGGTTGAGAAGCGCCTGCTTTTCATTCTCATCGAACAGCAGCCGCCAGGAAAAATGGCTCTGAGGCGGAGGAAGGTGTGCAAATTCGCAGAATTGCCGCAGCTTGTAACGCCATGACACCTTGCCGCGATCGGCAGGCAAATGACGCATCAGCATGCTGCCGAATCCGGAGAGGGTTTTCCAGAATGGCAGAGAACGAAACCCGATCAAAGCTGCCAGGTCAGCGCGGCGGGTTTCATAACCGGCAAACAGTTCATCGCCGCCGTCTCCACAAAGAACAGTGCGCAGGCGACCTGCAGCATTGCGGCATAGCTGAAAAAACGGTACCGTAGAAGTATCTGCAAATGGCTGGTCGAAATACCCGACCATCTTCTTTAGAAAGTCAGGATCTGGCTCCTCGAAGATTTCGCAATGATTCGCAAGCTGCAGACTTTCGGCAAATTCAGCCGCAGCCAAAGACTCGTCGAACTTTTTCTCTGCGAATCCGATGGTAAAAGTCTGAAGACCTGCATTCCTACGGGCTGCCATGGTTGTAATCGCCGAAGAGTCTACACCGCCGCTTAAAAACGAACCTACCGGAACATCGCTGATCAACCGGTAATCGACAGCAGAAGAAAGCAGATCGACGATATTGTCAGCAGAAGTGAGCGCTCCGGAACGAATACGTTCCGTCAGGCTCC
This sequence comes from uncultured bacterium, assembly GCA_964585025.1. GTDB lineage: Bacteria > Muiribacteriota > Ozemobacteria > Ozemobacterales > Ozemobacteraceae > Rifleibacterium. The sequence goes on from CAZPCO010000004.1 coordinate 3,463, forward strand.
AGTAACAAACATTTTGCACCCTTCCATCGCGAACAATCAGATAATGACCTGGTTCAAGCTTTTTGATGTCAGAAAAAGCAGTAGAAGAGCCTGTTATATAGCCAAGAGACAGATAATCTGAAATTGCCTGCCGGTCGAGAGCGGGCTTAACGGCTGAATGCTGCAGAATTGCCTTGGCCTCGGAAGCAAATACGAAATGCCCTTTCTGATGCCAGTAATAAAAGGGCTTGACCCCAAGCCGGTCACGAACGCAATACAATGTTCCCGAGCGTCGATCATAAATTCCAAAAGCAAACATGCCATTCAGCCTATGCAGACATGCCGGGCCTTCCCTGGCCCAGAGCTCAAGAAGAATTTCGGTGTCTGAACTGGTGCGCGGCACAAATTCTGACATGCCCTGCTGCAGTTCCCGGAAATTGTATATTTCGCCGTTGAAAACGATAACATAACGACCATCTGCAGAAAGCATCGGCTGATCGGCTCGATGGTCGAGATCGAGGATAGACAGCCTCTGATGACCAAGAGCAACGGGAGGCTCCACAAACGAACCTGCGGCATCGAATCCTCTATGCCGCAAAGTCGCTGCCATTTTCTTCACCAGCACCCCGGCATCATCTCTGCCAAACAGACCAGTAAAACCACATATTCCGCACATACCCTCAGCGCCACCACTTCAAAAGTCTCTGCGCCAGAAAGAAAAGTTCGGCTTCGAGCAGAAACCCCGAAAAACCGGATTTCAGCCTGAATTTCGCCAGGGGACGATACAGCATCGAAGCAATTCTGATCAGCGTATCTTTAAAAGAACCGGTGTGAAGAAGCAGGGCCGCCTTGTTGTCGACAAAATAGGCAACCACCTGCAGCATTCGAATGTGGCGAAGTATCTGCGGGGTCAGCCACGGCGCAGAAACACTGCCTTCCAGCTCTGAGTTGATCCACTCATCGAGCGTTTCAGGCGACTTGAAGCCCATGGATCGCGTCATTTCACCAAGGGCCGAACCGGGAACCACACGATAGATATTTGGCTGGAAAATGAAACAGCGCGGATTTTCTCTGATCAGGCGCAAAAGAAGCTTTGTGGTCATGCGAATTTCGGCAAGAGTTTCGGTCGGCGTGCCCACGATCCAGTTATAGGCCGCTATAAGCTTTTTATGCCTGGCGAGCTTGCGATTGACCGCAATGATATTTTCAACCAGAATGCCTTTCTGAAACAAATCCAGAACACGTTGGCAACCTGATTCCACACCAATATGCAGCATCTCGGTGCCGGTTTCACTGAGCAGATCGAGAAAATCGTCATCCATTCTCATGATTTCGTCAACCCGGGCACCCCTGAAACTGAGCCTGATTTTGATACCACGCGCTTTGAGACCATTAGCAACGGCACGAATATGCTCGAGATTGACAAACGAGTCGTCGTCGTAAAAATAGATGGTTGTTGCGCCATAACGCTGCTGCAGATATTCAATGTGATCGACGACTTCGACGACATCTACCGGCAGCCATTTTGGCGCGAACGTTCTATACAGAGCCGGCGAAACACAGAACGCACAGCGATATGGGCAACCATAGGCACTGTAAATGGGAAAAATCTTTTCACTGGAACCGATCTGTCCATAAACGGAGTAATCCGGAATCAGATCGTAAGGAAGCCTGGAAAACGGCACCGGCTCGAAGCCTTGAAATCTTGAATTGAAAATATTCTTAGTTTCAGCTCTGTATGCAAGGCCCGGGATTTCTGCCAGCAACTTTTCATCGTTAAGACGACCGGCAAGAATAGCCTGAACAAGCTTTTCGGTCGCACTGATACCGCTGCCGGCGACAGCAAAGTCAACACAGCCTGAATTGAGACAGGCCGCCGCATCTACTGTCGGCAAAGCCCCGCCCCAGACAATGACCGCCTTTGAATTATTGCGGACCAGCAAAGACATCTCACGCGCATGCGCGACCGGATAACCGGCCATGACGGTGAAACCAACCATCAATGGTTGCTGCTGCAGATAATCGGCCAGTTTTCTGCGCCAGTGTTCGCCACACACCCTGGTGTCGAGTATTTCTATCTGAACCGGCAGATCTCGGAGAGCAGAAGCGACATAGAGAAGACTCAACGGCGGATGGCGGGAAAATTCTCCGGAAAGCCCCATTTGAGGCTGAACGAGAAGAACGAGAGGCTTAGATTTTTCTTTGTCGCGGCAGGCTGTGTTCATAAATCTTTCCTTGGATAAAAGCCAGAAAAGACTGGCCTAGAACGAGCATTGCCACACCCAGTGAGAAAATGAGGCCAAGAAAAGTTTCGCGGGCCAGACGCTGCCTCAGCGAGACGAGAATTCCAGTTCCAGAGACAAAAAATGCCAGCAGCCAGGCAAAACACTTCATTGGACGAAAAACCAGCGACATGCTGATAACCAGAAAGAATGTGCGAAGAGAATCGCGCAGGTGGCGCACTTTGGAAACACCGGTCCGGGCACCGTATTCAATAGGCAGATACTCGATAAACTGATGATTGAGAGCAGCGAAGAACGTAAGAGAAGTGGAGAACGAAAAACCCTTGCTGAAAAGGTGCCCGCCGCAGTCTACAAGAGACTTGCGAAAAATCCTGATGCCGCTGTTCGGGTCAAGCGAAACATGCTCGCCAAAAAAATAGAGCAGCGACTTGAGAACCTTACGCATCAGGCTGACGACTACAGACTGACTGGTGATGTTACGAGCTCCGATCACCATGTCATAGATATCCATTGCCGGGATCATACGCCGAAAAATCTGAGGATCATAAGTGTTGTCGGCATCGATGATCCCGATATACGGGTATGTGGCGCGATTGATGCCATAAAGCAACGATCTTCCATAGCCGTAATTTTTGGGGTGCTGCAGAAGGCGGCACTTATCGCCCGGCACTCTGGCAGCAGTAGCATCTGTCGAACCATCATCGATAACGATAATTTCAAACGGCAGATCATTATAAGAAGCAAAAACTTCGTAAGTGCCGTTAACAGTGTCAGCAATCGAGTTTTCTTCGTTGTAGGCAGGAATAACGATGGAAATTCCGTGTTTTTCTATTTCAGTTTTTTTATTCATGAGCCTTTATGCCGAGCAAGCTGCCGGCCGCGCGAATTTCAGGCTACCACAGGCTCCATAAGCAGTCAAGCAGACCGCAACCCGGCGGCGATTCCATACCCAAAATGTCATTTAAAGTTCAGGGATGTTTTGCAAAGCATTGAACAATGCAGACATTGGCTTGTCTAGTCACCAGCAACAGCTGCAAACATCAATTTGCAGACTTATGCAGTGGCGGTCAGGTTTTCACAACCCTGAAAACAAATTCAATTTCTTCAAAGCCACCGACCCAGAAGCACCAGAGGCGCGAACAGAGAAACGGCGAAAGGTTTGCCGCCATATCGATGACCAGACCGGCTGCCCTGGCCAGATGAAAGACCGGAGCCGGCAGAACGGTCCTTTTCAGATACGGCTGGGCAAACCAGTGCAACCTCATCTGCCGCAGTTCAAGGGCAAACCCCTGATAGCCGCCAGTGAAGGCCGGGTTGAAATACAACGGAAAGGAAACGTCGAAACCACGCCGGTGTTGAGCATGCGTGAAGCCGCGCGAAAAGTGCGGCACCCGAATCCTGATTTCACAACCATCAGCGGCAATGCGATACAGTTCCCGCATAACGGCAAAAGGGTCTTCCAGATGTTCGAGCAGGTGATCGGCTTCGATAAGCTCGAAGTGACTATCGGCAAAGGGATAAGGCAACTGATTGAGGTCATGACGGACATCAGGTTCGGAGACCGCGAAACAGTCTACATTGACGTAACCGTCTTTCTTGAATTCCCCGCAACCAAGGTTCAATCTGCGCATTTTATTCAGGGCGTAACCACCAGAACCCTGCCGGCCAGATCGAGGTAACTGCTCTTTGGAAACTGCTGACGCATCATGGCAAGAACCCGGTCGGCTTCTGAACGGTTGCCGAGTTCGATAAGAATTCTGATGATGTAATACAGGGCCCCTTCCTGAACTGCCTGATTCGTCGATGTTTCGAAGGCCTTTTTAAAGCCAAAATAGGCCTTCGTAACCAGACCCATGGCATATTCTGAATAAGCACTGAGAAACTCATAACGATCAACCGGAACGTTGCGGGGGTCAGGCCTGAACTGCTTCAGAAGCTGCAGCGCTCCCTGAGGGTTGCGTTCCTGGATGTAGCATTCGGCAAGCAGATAAGCCGCCCGCTGAAATTCACTGTCAGAAAGACCGCCATACAGGGCATCGGTCAGGGCGAGGCGTGCGGAAAGAAACTCACCTTCATCGAAAAATCTGATGCCACGCTGCAGATTTTCCTGTGAAGCTACCGGCCTCGAGTTTTCATAAAGCGTCTTTTTTATAAAATCATGCGCATACTGATTCATGACCTCTTCGGTCAAGCCATTGAAGCAGACCGACAATTCCTGATCGAGATCGCCAGATTTCAACAATCTTTTGACAAAGCGATGCAGAGCGCTGCTGCCGAAGCTTTTCAGTAGAAACCTGATCTTCAGATAGTTCTCAACATATTTTTCCAGTGATATCGGGTTACCGTCGATATTTTCATCTTCACCCCCGATGGCGTTGATATCGAACCCTCGACGGGTCAGGGCCTTGATGCGTGCCAGCCCCTGATCTGCAGAATGCACAGCTGTTCCCTCTTTGACCCACATCGGCAGAGAATCATATTCCTTGAGTCCCATCGAATCTGCCATGATTGCATGTGTCATTTCATGGGTCATTTCTTCGAGAAGGGTTGCCTGACCGTTAATGAGAAAATCAAGATCGATGTGAATATAATGCACTATCGTTCGATTGGCTGTACGTACCGATTGTCTCTTGCCTCTCAGCCTGAACCCCTTGTAGGTCAGGTTATCAGAGAACATCACCACGACATACATCTGCTCACGCGCTGGAATACCAAGAGAACGCTGAATTTTCTGGAAGGATTCCTGGTATACGAAAGGCAGATCGGCAAGGATTTTGGCATAACCCGGATGACTGCGAAATCTGCCGGAATAACTGGTATCAATATGCAGCACTGCCGACGCTTCCAGCGGCAGCAGCAACACGAAAACAGTAATGATAAACAGTCCGATCAGCTTATTCTTCATACCCTGATTCTCCAGCAGGTTTACTATCGTCATTTGTCGCTTCTTTTTCACCATCAGCTTCAGCAATTTTGCTGCGGGCAGCAAAAACCTGTCTGAAGAGATTGTGATCGGCGGCAATCTCAGGGCGGGCCAACAGGGAATCAAACGTCTGCAGCGGATTGGAAAGCATGCCCATCGACTGCAATATCATGGCGTAATGAAAATCGACTTCTGGCGACACTTCGCTGCGCCCCTGGAAAATTCGGTTCATCACTTCGAGAGCCTCAGCGTTCATTGCGTTTTTATGCAGTGCCCAGGCAAGCGTATCAAGGTTGAAAACGAGATCTGGCAGCTTTTCGACTGACGATCTGGCCATTTCCAGAGCCAATGGGAATTCTTCACCGGTTTCGATAAGAGTATAAGCCAGGTTGTTGAGAACTACGGCATTTTCCGGGTTATGCTTCAATGAGGTTTTAAAAGCCTTCACCGCTTCAGAGAAACGACGATATTTGAGGTTGAGGTCACCGAGATGCTGCCAGAGGAATGCGTCTTCAGGCAGAAGCGCTGCTGCGGAAGCCGCCGTTTTGATCGCTTCTTCGCCCCGATGCTCGAAATCATAAGCACTGCTGAGTCTGAACAGATAAAGAGGCACTTTGGGCTGCAGAGTCACCGCCTTTTCAAGGTGCGACCTGGCTTCGGCCGGTGAAAAATCGCGCGGCTGTCCTTCAACCAGAACCAGTCCCTTGAAATAGTGCAGTGGCGCATTCTCAGTATTCTGTGGCAATGCCTGGTCAACAAGCTTGACGGCAAGAGGAATTGCTTCGAAATCGTAGGCTATACGGGCACAGACAAGAGATTTTGCCGCGCCGGAAGAAGAAAGAAACAGCCCGCCACCGATAAGCAAAGTCATCAGAGGCAGGAGAATAACGGTATTCTTCAGAATGAAGCGAAAGCCTGGTGAGACGACACTGTCTGGAAACCTGATGATTCTTGCCCGCGCCGAAACCGACAGCAATCCGGCGAAGGCCAGCGGTAGAAAAGTGATCGCAAACATTTCGACTCTGGCCTGAACATAGGCTACCGGGCCAATGCCGAATGGAATTTCACCGAGCATCAGCGGTTCGAGATTATGCAGCAAAAATCCACAGGCGCCAAACTGAATGACCGCAAAAATCCCGGAGTTCCAGTAGCTTTCCGGCAGGGCTGGAATCGAAAACAGCCAGACGAAAATGCCGAAAATGCCTGCAGCACCAAGAAAAACCACCACAACAGTTCCTGCAAAAAGTAATCCGGCATCGAGAGGATCTGCAACGCCAAGTTCGTAACTGAGCGCAACACAGAACAGCAGAAGAAACAACGGAGTAATGAAGAACAGCAGCCGCTCCCGGTGGCTCTTTACAGGCTGGCTTACCGGTGCACCGCAAATTCCGCAGTACATCAGGTTAGCAGCAACCGGTTTTCCGCATTCCGGGCAGTTTTTCAATCAGCTGACCTCATGAAGTTCGCCGACAAAACTTTTCTGCATCATCGAATCAATGGTCGCGACGTCGTTTGTCTGGCCAAGCACCCACATGAGCTTGACCAGCGTCGTTTCAGGAGTCATATCCATCGCAGGAATGGCGCCGGCATCGAGCGCGGCTCGCCCTACCTGATAGAGTTCCATTTCGGTCGAACCGACGATGCATTGAGTGCAGACCACTACCGGCACACCAGCGCTTATGGCTGCGGTTATCGCAGGAATAAGGCTCTTTTCGCCGGTGGGAATGTTTCCGGCACCATAACCTTCGACAACAATTCCCTTGTGAGAAGCTGCGAGAAAGTTGATTATTTCAGGGCTCATACCTGGATAGACCGGCACCATGGCAACATGGTCATTCAAAAAAGCCCGCAGCATCGGTTTGCGACGACTTCGCAGCCGGGCAAAATCGCTGAATCTTATGGTCAGACCGATAGTGCCGAGCGGCACGTCGTTCACTGAAATAAAAGCCTGCATATCGCATACCGACATTTTCTTGGCACGTGTACCTCTGATTACCAGCGAACCAAAGACCACAGCAACTTCGGCAAGTTCTGAAATCGCAACCCGCACCGCATTGATCAGGTTGGCACGACCGTCTGAACCTATTTCTTCCAGCGGAACCTGAGCACCGGTCAAAACAACAGGCTTGTTCAGTTCCTGAAGAAAAAATGACAGAGCACTGGCCGTATAGCAAAGAGTATCGGTGCCATGGGCAACCACAAATCCGTCATAATCCTTCATGCGCTGAAAAATTGCCCTGGCAATGGTCACCCAGAGATCAGGCGTCAGATTGCTCGAATCGATATTCGCAACTGACAGCACATCGACAATCGCCAGCTGGTTGAGTTCTGGAATCTTCTCGATCAGGCTGCGCGCGTCTTCACACGGGTAGAGATCACCGCGCGGACCCCGCAACATGGTGATCGTTCCCCCGGTTGTCAGGATAAGAACCTTCGGCCTGCCGGCCGGCAGAGTGACATTCATCAGATGCCCCGATCAGAATTTGTATTCGATACCGAAGTGGACGTCGTGCTTATCGGCAACATCGTCGACACGCAATTCGAACCTGATGTTGTCGGTCATGAAATAACCGGCTTTGAATCTGACTTCGGAATCAGTGGTATCGATGAGATCGACACTGAGCTGAATCGGCTTGGCAAGATAATAATCGAAGCCAAGACCCACCTTGGAACTAATGATGCCGCCCCTCTTGACCAGGTTTGTATCGGCACCCCTGGCAACCATGAGGTTAAGATTATCTTCGCCACCAATGTCTTCGACGCCGATGCGATAGAACGTTTTGTCGCTCGGATATAGATCGACATTGAGGTCAGAAATGAACGATTCGGTGTCTTCGCGGTATCTGAGCAGATACTTGAAGTCGATGCGCGTCTGTCGAATGTTCAGGAATACCTTGTCGACGGCCTGAGCCAGTTTGTGGGCATCATCGAGACCGGTATTGATCTTCTTGCGAATTTCCTTATCAGCGACGATTTCCTTGACCTCGCGGGTAATTTCCTTCGCATTGTCGGAGGCATCACGCAAAGACTCGATGGTGTTGCGCAGATCGTCGGTCATCTTGTCGTTCTTATTCAACTTGGCAATCATGTCATCAAGCCTATCGGTGGTGCTTCTGACATTGGCGATGATTTCTTTGAAGTCTTCGCGGCTGTCTTCGGTGATACTCGACAACCTGTCGCTGAACAGCCTGAAATTGGCGACCACCTGTCTGATATCTTCACGATTCTGCTCAATTTCAGTGTCGACACGATGCAGAATGTTGTCAAGGCTTTCAACGATGCGATCACTGCGGTTGCGTACCGAGGCAATGATTTCATTCATCCTGTCAGATGCAGCACGGGCATTGCGGAACATGATGCGGGTATTTTCCTTGAGTTCCGGGTCGCCGATAATATCTTTGGCGGAGGCGGTCAGTTCCTGGAGTTTCTGAATCAGAACGTTACCCTGTTCGAAAAGTTCATCCATTCGGGTGGGGTCGGTACCGGCAACTATTTCACCATCTGAAACATAAGGGGAAGAATAATCGCGGGTCGGCATGATTTCGACGAATTTTTCGCCCATCAGGCCGGCGGTTGAAATGGTGAAAGTGCTTTTACGTCTGATGTGCAGCTTCTTATCCTGAATGTAGACGTTAACGTAAACCTGATCGTCGCGAATTTCTATCGAAGTGACCTTACCGATCTTCACGCCCGACATCGATACGGTTGAACCTTTGCTCAGACCGTTGACTGAATAAAAGCTGACGACAAAATCGTAACCCTTTTCTGAAAAGCTGAAATCCCCGATGATGAATACCATATACGACAGCAGCGCTGCTGCAATCAGTGTCATTATGCCAACTTTGACTGTCGAGTTCATTTGCTACTCCTGTATTTCTCTTATAAGAGAGTCATCGGGCCCTGGGCTTCACCACGTATAAACTGTTGAACCACAGGGTTAGGCGAATTGATAATTTCTTCACGGGTGCCAATTTCAACGATCTGGCCGCCAAAATGCAGGGCTATGCGGTCGCAGACCCGATAAGCAGATTTAAGATCGTGAGTCACCACGATCGATGTAACCCCCAGCCTTTCTTTGAGACTGAGATGTAGCTCGTCGATCGCTGAGGTCATGATCGGATCGAGGCCTGTAGTGGGCTCATCATACAGAATGATTTCCGGTTCCATGGCGATGGCACGGGCCAGGCCGACGCGCTTGCGCATACCACCGGAAAGTTCAGAAGGCATCAGGTAATTGGTACCAGGCAATCCGACCATTTCAAGCTTTTCAGAAACGACATGGTGAATTGCCCTGTTTGAAAGCTTGGTATGACGGCGCAGACCAAATGCCACGTTCTCTTCAACATTCAGAGAGTCAAAAAGAGCGGCCGACTGAAACAGCATCCCCATGCGCATTCTCAAAGCATCCAGCTTCTTCTGTTCGAACCTGGTTATGTCTTCACCGTCGATGAGAACCTGACCGCCGTCTGGTTTCATAAGACCGATGATATGTTTCAGCAGAACACTCTTGCCGCAGCCTGAAGGCCCGAGAATGACCAGCGACTCACCATCGTAAATCTTCAGATTTACGCCTTTGAGAACCTGTTTCGGGCCGAAACTCTTCTTCAGATTTGAAACTATTATCATTGCAAAAAGGTTGTGTTGAAGTTGTTGATGCCAACAGTGAGGAAATAGTTAACGGCAAGAATCATCATGATCGAAAGAACGACAGCGCTGGTAGTGCTCGAGCCGACGCCTTCAGCACCACCTTCGGTGGTAAAACCCTTATAGCAGCCAATGACACCAATAATTGCCCCGAAGATCATTGCCTTGAAAAGACCGCCCATCAGATCGCGGACCAGCAGCATGTGCAGAATCGAGTCCTTGAAGGAAATCAGCGTCAGACCAATCTGGTGAACCGCAACGATCGACCCGCCGATCATGCCAACGACGTTGGTGAAAATGGTCAGCATGAAAAGCATGATCGTGCAACCCCAGAAACGTGGCACTACCAGGTAATCAACCGGGTTAGTCGCCATGGTTTCGAGAGCATCGATCTGCTCGGTAATTTTCATTGTGCCGAGTTCAGCTGCTATGGCGCTGCCGACCCTGCCGGCTACAACTATCGAAGTAAGAATCGGAGCCAGTTCACGGGCCATCGCCAGACTGACGACGCCACCGACATAACTTTGCGCACCCATCTGAGCGAACTGATAACCGATCTGCACTACCAGAACTGCGCCGGTAGAAACACCGGTAATCGCTACCATCAGCAGAGAATCAACACCGATGCGCGACATCTGGTCGAGAAGGTTTCTAAAAGCAAACCGCCCGGTTCTAAGATTGTGAAGGGTCCAATAGATAGTCTGCATGAACAGAATGCTCATACTACCGACCGCTTCTATAAATTCCTTTACAAATTTTGCGAACAAGGCTTACTCCTCGCTGAGGGTCAGTGTGGTATCGACCCGTCCGGTTACCACCAGGTTGGTGGGCTGAATTTCAAAATCCTTGTCGTTGAGCTTGAGTTTCTTCGATTCATCGCCCTCAGCTGTCAGCTGAAAGAGAATGTCAGAATTTTTCGGCGAACTGACCCACGCACGCACCATCGAATCGAAATCGCCGGGAGGCGTATCATCAGAACGGGCGTCACGACCAGTCTTGGTCTCGCGTGAATCCGCGGGAACATCGACATCTTCGACTTTCATATTGAGTCCATAGACTGAAAGAGTAAGATTTTCACGACCAATATCGTGCGGAATCGGCAACTTAACCTTTCTGACGAATTTCTTTTCACGGAACGGTCTGAGAGTAACCTCAACATCGAGAACCCCACCGCTGGAAACAGAAGAATTCTTGACTTCAACCTTTTCAATCGACAGAGTGCGCCGCCGGGTTTCTACCTCGATCTTCAGAAGCAACCGGGTCGGCATAACTTCTTCGTGTTCGCTTTCGATAACCATATCCATCAGGCTGGTGACTTCATTGACCAGAGCCTGAACGATATCGGTACGCGAGTAAAACAGATTTTCGCGCCGGAAATTGTATTTATCGCCTTCGTGACTGGAACAGTCGAGCGAAATACCCATAAGTGCCGTGCCGGCGCCAGCGCGATCGACAACCCCTTCAAGAGCTTGAATCAGAGTCGATTCGAGCACCATGGTAAATACTGATGGGTCTCTGACGATCTGGTAATTGATACTGCGGGTAATCTGCAGGTTTTTATCGAGAACATCGATCTGCACCGGCACCATTTCCGGGAAACGGCCGATTTCGCCGCTCAGCCCCTTTTCGCGATCCTGGGTAATGACTCCGAGCATTTCAGTCGGGGCCCCGATTTTGAAAGGCATCTGCACACTCGAAAATGAGTGATGAATGAAAGCACCGGTAAGCAGAAATGAAACCGACCCCTTCTTGAGAAATGGGTGAGCCAGAGCCAGAATGCGATGAGCACTGCGATGGGTCACAGTTCCAAGCGTGGTCATATTGATGTCACCGCGGGCGAGCTGAATTCCAAGCGCTGACCCCGGTTCGAACGATTCAACTGAAGCATCGGTTATTTCAGAAGTATCCTGACCTGGCTGACTGCCCTTCCTGGTCAGAATCAGGTTCTTTTTCTGCAGACGCGACTTCAGAACATCGGCGGCTTTGCCGTCGAGCCCGTCGACATAAACATCCACCGACGCCTGCTGAAAGATCGCTTCTCCCTGAGCCGGTGCCAGAGTCGAAGCAAGATCGAATGGAGCTTCGATTATACTGTCGATCAAACGACCATCGAGATGAAGGGGTGCCATGGGAACCCAGCGTCTTATCCTGCTTTCATCGTCATTGCAGGCACTGCCGTCTAAATCAGGGTAAGACCAGATTTCCAGCATCTCCTCGATTGGCGTAACCAGACCAACCGTGTGGTCGGTCATGATCCAGCCTGAACTGATGCCACCCAGAAGCTTGCCATCGATATAAACCGGGCTGCCGCTCATGCCTGCCGCGATACCGCCGGCGCGTTTTATTACATCGCCGCTTACCTTGACCAGGATCGACTTGCCGTTAATCAGAACATTTTCGTTAACTTTGTTGTTTGACAAAACTCCGAGAACTTCGACATCAAAAGTCTCAATTTTGCGACCATGCACAACCGTTTTGCCAAAGCCCTTCATGCCGACCTTGACGTCTTTGAGCCGTAGAATATCCATATTCTGCACTGATGCAGATGCGGAACCCGGAGTGATATTCTGTGCCAAGGCCGGTCTGAATATGCCGCCAATAAAAGCGAGAACGAGCAGGACCGCCAGACCGAACCTTTGTTCGACAGAAACTGTCAGAATACCCATGTTGTGTGGCCAAACCCTTTTCAATCGGAGACTTTCAAGCCAGAGCATTTCACTTACTCCAGAGAAATAAACCAAGACATACAATGCCCAGAAGGCACAATTTACACCCAGTCAGAAATCTATCGGCATAATACAGCCTAACCTATAGACGGGCAATAGCATTTATTTGACGAAATTGGCTTTTCAAAGAAATTTTCCAACCGGTTTTGACATGTCGGATTACGATCGTCAAAAATACGCGAGGGAATTAGCAGGGTCAGCGGTTGGAAATGAGAATCCCGTTGGAGATTCGCCGCTCCTGCCCGTCAGATGGAGAATTTACCGTCCGGCCCCGGACGATCATCGAAGACGAACCACCGCCATCGAGATTAATTGCATGTCTGGCGCCAAGAGTTCGCAGATAATCTGCAAGTTCTTCAAGTTTCATACCGGCGTTTCTCTGGGTGCGGCCATCGACGACAACCAGCAGCAGATCGCCATCAAAAGTCAAGGCAACTGCAGTGCGCGGGTGGCGCCCGGATACGATCGAATGATCGAATTTTTCTTCCTTGCCGTTGATGCTCTTTCGACCGTTTTCAACAAGTCGGGGGCCACCGCAGACCGCATGCCTGATTGTGTTCCATGGCTGATCGATCGAATAGTCGAGTTCTACGGCCTGTCCGAGCTTCAGCTGGCCTAAACAGCCGGCCTTTTCCCCGCCGGCCGAAACAACGACGCCATCCGGTGGAATCAAAGCATCTCTGGCGTGAATTCCGACTATTTTTCCCTTGACCAGAACAAGTTCGATGCCGTCCTCATCGGTTAGGGTGCTGCGGGAGTACTCCGGAGTGAAAACAACCATCATATTCCCACGCCTGGGCTGATTCACCGCATCGATTTTTTCGGAAAGGGAGTCGGCTCTGAGAGTGCCAGAAAAATCAGGGTTACCAAAAATCAGGGTATCGTCTTCCGTCACGCCAAAAACCGAACGTTTATACAACGGTGAACTTATCAGCCGCCGATTGATAATCAAAGTGCCGATCGGATCGCCCCGTGAAGTGAAATAGGCGCCATTTATCGCAGCTACGGCATTGTAGCGTTTCGCCATTGAGGAAAGCACTTCCTTCTGTGCAATGCCCTCGTTTGCGAGCGCTGGAAAAACGCTGATACTGTCGGAAAAAGGTTCCACCCGGAGAATGTGAACGTCGGCCCAGCGGTCGCCTACTTTAGCACGATCCTGATAATAAGTCAGACCTTCGGCTATTTTCTCACCGGTCTGAATCGCAAAACGTGCCTGCTCAAGCTGAAAAGGCACACAGAGTTTGAAGCCGCCGGCTGTATCAGAAGCAATATATGGGCTGCCGATTCTGCCGCCGGCCGCAAACACCATTTCCGAAAAACTGCTGGCATTATAGATGGAAAATTTGCTGAGCTTTTCTTTCAACAGCGCCGAATGTGAGGCCTGCAATGGCTGAATTGCGGGCATAAGTCTCATCTTCAACAATTTGCCACCCTGGTTGCGTCTGAGAATCTTCACTTCACGCGAAAGAGCAAATTCGACAATTTCAAAAGCCTCTTCACATCTGAAGGCTACATCGAGAACGGCTGGTGCGGAAGCGGGCAACCCGGCGGCCTTTTTCTCAGCCGCACTCTCAGAAGCAGTCGTTTCAGGTTCAGGCATCTGATCTTCACTGAGCATTTCGATATGCCGCTCAGTGCCGATTTCAGACTGCTTTGCCATGTCATAAAGTTCTGGCTCTTCTGTAACATCACGATAAGTGGCGTTTTCCGTCTGCAAAACAGCACCGACCAGAAAAATCTGGCCGATCAGCAGAAGCATAACCAGTTGTCGCAATGAATTTCTGATCGCTGCACCTCAGAAATTATCATCGGCAATCTCTGGCCTTTTTTACAGTCCAATCAGCTCTACAAAAAATGTTGTTGAATCCGGTTAAAGTAAAATTGAGCTGCTTTATCGGTCAGAACTGTCAGTTGGAAACTGAGACGGAAGGGTTACGTCTTCAGACTTCATTGCGCCCCTGAAAGCGATGAACAGACCGCATAAGAGAATGACAGCAGCAACGACATGCAAAGCCGCAGCGATCTCACGACAACTGGTAATCAGACCGGCACGACCGAGCATAAAAGCCCAGTCATGCGAACCGCCTGCCCAGAGAGGCAATTTGCGTGCCTGGGCATCACCGAGATATACAGCGGTATACATAAGGCTTTCTGCAAACCAGAAAACGCACAGACCAGCTCCAAAACGATCACGGTTCAACTGAAGATGTGCGGCAAAAATCAGTGGCAGAGCCAGCTGTAAAATAGTTCCACCCGCAACGGTCAGCAAAGTGTTGCCGAGAAAATTGAACAGCAGATGCCCGGCCTCGTGGATCAGCAGGTTGGCACCGTCGATAAAATGATACTGGTAATCGATGATCAGCCAGATGGTGTAGGGCAGCAAAGCCACAACTGCAATCTGCTTGAAGTTCATGACCGAAGTATAACAGCTCCAATTTCAATTCAAAACCATAAAACAGACAAATCTGTTGTTTCAGTTCCACAAACGCCAATAGAGCACATTTGCAACTGATTTCCGTCCGGATGCTGCAAAATCTGACACTGTGTCAAAATCCTGACACCCAAAATCCCTGTAATTGCGTCAGAATTTTGACGCCGCCATAAGCAAACCCGAAGCTTATCAGCTAATCATGCAGGTTTTGATTACATGGCATGGCAACTGCTATATACAAAGTCAAGTAAAGTTCAGGAGGAAAATATGAAAAAGCTGTTTACAATTCTTTTCGTTCTCGCCGCCGCTCTCATTCCAATGATGATCCATGCCGAAGAGGCCGCGACCAATGCCACACCCGTCCTCACCAATGACAATGAACCTCTTCCCGGCCCTGGAAAGATCAAGGGGCAGGAATTGAATGCCGATCAGATCATCGAACGCATTGAGGCCCACCGGAGCAAAATTCTTGAAAACGTTAAAAACCGCTTCGAAAAATTGAACGAAAAGCTTGCCAAATTCGAAGAACGCATCAATAAAGCCTCAGCGCGACTCGAAAAGCGCCGGGCCGGAGCCGGCAAGGTCAGCGAAAACGGTCAGGAACAGCCCGCTGGCAACGAAAACAAGCTTGCAGAACGCAAGGCAAAGATCACCGAACGATACAATAATTTCAAAAAGAATATCGAAACCCGCCGCGAAGCAATCGCCAAACGCATGGAAGAAAATAAAAGCAAAGCCGGCAAGCGTATCGAAAAGCTGAATCAGGCAGACCGCGAACGGGTGCTCGCCGCTCAGCAGAAAATGCGCGATGAAGTGAAAGCAGAAGTCAGCCGCCTGGCCGATGAAGCGCTAAAAAAACTCGAAGCTACTTACCAGAAACTGATGGCACTCTGAACCTGGTCAGTCACCGATTTCACCAAAACCAAGTTTTTTCATTCGATACAAAAGCTGGGTCCGCGGAATCTTGAGAATTTCCGCGGCCCGGCTTTTTGTTCCGCCAGATTTCTGAAGAGCTTCACCGATCATTTGTCGCTCAAGTTGTTCAAGAGCTTCTACCAGGCCGCATTCTACACAAGGTCCCGCAGATTTTGCAGGAGTTGCAGCTGTCTGATGCTCACGCGGCGCTTCTTCAGGCAGGTCGAATGATCTGGCAGTTATTTCTCCATTTTCAGAAAGAACCACAGCCCGTTCCAGAGCATTTTTCAGCTGTCTGACATTGCCAGGCCACGGCAACAAAGCTAACTGCTGAATCAGCTCATCGGCAATCGTTACCGACGGTCTGCCAAGTTCGCGGCCAAGCCTGATCAGCAGATTGCGGCACAGCGGGGCAAAATCTTCACAGCGGGCCCGCAGCGGTGGCACATTGATATTGAATACACTCAGACGGTAAAGAAGGTCTTCACGAAAATTTCCGGCCGCAACCATCGCTTCCAGATTGCGGTTGGTGGCAGCAACAATACGAACATCAACAGTAATCGGATTCGAACTGCCAATCCGCATTATTTCCTTTTCCTGCAAAACCCTTAACAGTTTAGCCTGCATGGTCAGAGGAACCTCACCAACTTCGTCGAGAAAAACCGTGCCTCGATCGGCAGTTTCGAAGCAGCCGATTCGCTTCTGCCTGGCGTCGGTAAAAGCACCCTTTTCATGCCCGAAAAGTTCTGCTTCAAAAAGGCTCTCTGGAATCGAAGCGCAGTTGACCCGCACAAATGGGCCATTAGCTCTTGGTGACAACTGATGTATTGCCCTGGCAACCATTTCCTTGCCAGAACCGGTTTCACCGGTCACCAGCACCGTCGATGGAAATGGAGCCACTTTGGCAATAAGTTGTTTCAATTCACGGACTGAAGAACTGCTGCCGACAATATCTTCGAGGGCATGACCAAAGCCGGCAACATCGAGCAGACTTTCACATTGCCTTTGCAACAGACGCTTTTCATCGTCAAGCCGCCTGATTTCGGCAATTTTCCCTATCCGGAACGAAAATTCCTCCATCGACACAGGTTTGGTAAGGTAATCGGCAACCCCGAGACGCATCGCGGTCACAGCCGACTCGACGGTGCCGAAAGCAGTCATAAGAATGACTTCAGGCGGCTGCGTCGACCGGCCTTCCCTGGCAGTTTTGATAATTTCAAGGCCTTCGCCATCAGGCAATCTCAAGTCAGTGATCACCAGATCATAATTATACAAAGCCAGAAGTTTTTGCCCCTCTTTTACCAGACCGGCGGTATCAGCCACGTGCCCTTCCTGATTCAGAAAGGTTTTAATCGCCCGGGCCAGAGAGGCATTGTCATCAACTACCAGAATTTTCATTTTGCGGCACCTCAATTACAAAAACCGCACCGACAGGGCTTTCTTTATAATTAATTTCCCCCCCGTGCGCTTCAATCAGTTTACGCGAGATTGCCAGGCCAAATCCACTGCCATCTGCATTGCCGGTAACAAAAGGTGTAAAAAGCTTCAGCCGAAGTTCATGAGGTATTCCAGGGCCATTGTCGGCCAACTCGATTCTAAGACATCGGTTGCAAAGCGCAGCGGTGATTTTTATTGTCAGGGCTCTGCCCTCGGCCGCACGAAATGAATTATTAACCAGATTTTCGATTACCTGCTGCAGCATCAACGGATCGAAACAGGCTGTCAATCCGTTTTCCACCTCGATATGGCAGAGAAAATCGCCGAGCACCTGGCGGCGCAACTCGACAACCCTGGCAATAAAGGCGGCAACATCGACTTTTTCGGTTTTGGGGCATACCTGACGCGAATAATTCAGAAAGCTGGTCAGCAGACGGCGAAGATGCTGCAGTTGCTGCTCGATTTCTTCGATCGGGCCGGCGGCACCAGATTCAGATTTAAGAGACAACTGGCGTTTGAGCAGCCCAAAATGCATTTCTATCGCCGAAAGGGGGTTTCTGATTTCATGAGCGATGGCCCCGCCGGTAAACGAGAGTTCTTCGAGCTTTCTGACAAAAACCTGCCTGATTGCGGCACGCTGCATTTCAAGATCAGCCGCCATCCTGACAAATGATTGATACAGATCATCAAGTTCTCTGATACTGAGATGCATAGCTTCCGGCTGCCTTCCAGACGCCATCAAGTTGACATTTCGGCCAAACATGGATATTTTGGCAGCCACATTCCCTGAAAGCAGCACAGAAACGAGCAGACTGATCAGAACCGCCAGAGCAATTCCCTCGCCGAGAATATTTCTGAATTCTTCGGCCAGTCTGAGATATTGCATATCGGCTTCGATACCGATAACACTTTCGAGCATGCCGCTGGTGTCAAGTAATGGGCAAAGAATGATTTTGAGCCTTCTGCCGGCACCATAAGCATATGGATCAGGAAAAACCAGCTCACCACGGTCGAGAGCATTGATATT
>CAZPCO010000004.1:21797-33059 GCA_964585025.1 uncultured bacterium
GGGGGCAGAAGATCTGAGACACTCCCCGGCTCTTCAGCACGGCTGCCCGCATACTGCGAAAACGAGGCAATAAAAACCGGGTGATCGCCTGAGACATCGAGCCAGTACAGATTTTGCATCAGACCGGAAGAACGCTCTAGATGCCATACCTGCTCAAGCAGGCGTTCTCTGGCCACTCTGCCGAGAACGGTTTCATCGATGCCAGACGCTTCTGAAAGCAGAGCAGCGGCAACCTGACGCATTCTCACCGAGGCTTCGCGGTCAAGAGAATTGTAGAATCTTGAATAAAGCCAGGTCCAGATGACCACGGCCGAAATAAGCGATGCAGCAGCCACCCCCCAGAAGAGTCTGGCAGCAAGAGTTGCCGGAATCAGCCTGCGGAGTAGGTTCAAAGGGTGGCGTCAACCTCGCGCCAGCTGAGGAGTTCTTTCTGAATTGCAAGCTCGTAGAGATTGGTGTAATCGATCTTCTTGTCTACGGCATAATCATAGCTCGATCGTTCAAGCACTTCCTGCCAGTTGAAGTAGGTGATTCTCACATCGTTTGGCATGCGCCGCCGGTCAAAATAATCAACCGACAGATTACCGACGATATCCATGTTGCACAGCTTCTTCATTTCAGAATCAGTGTCGAGCTCCATGCCGCCTTCGGCGTGAAAGCAGCCTTCAAGTCTTGGGCTGAGATTGCGGAACGGGTGCGTGATACCGAATCTCGACCAGTCGCTGTCATGATGAGGCCTGTAGATGATTCGACCTGTCTTTGGGTTCTCGACCGAAGTATCATAGCTTTTGTCGCGCAGGGCAATGATACCGACGCAGGAATCGAGACCAGAGTCATCCTGCAGAGTCAGAACGTCACCACCGACATAGACGTTGCCTTCTACGACCAGCAGGCCCTTTCCCTTGACCCACCCTTCGAGAAAAACATCACCCTTGATGTAGGTTAAACCGTTTATTTCAACGGCCCGGCTGGTATCGTGCGCCTTGGTCGGATTACCAAAAAAGCGGGCATACTTGTTCTGAACTTTGCGCCAGTCACCCCAGCCATAGAGCGGCACGACCTTGTCATAGTTCACTTCGTTGCGGCCAAAAGCTTCCTGAAAATTTACATGGGTGAAATACTTTGCCTGTTCAGGATTGGTAGTCGGGTCGACGACACGGTTTGCCAGCCGCCGGTAAACTTCGGCCGGGTAAACATTGAGGCTCTTGTCTTCATATTCTTCAACCTTGCGGGTCTGCGAATGATATAGTTCATCGCCTGACTTCACCCACCAGGGCCAGGTAAACAGGCCCTGCCATTTATAATACTGTCGCGAAACTGCCTGGTCTGAATATTCAATTTCCGTCTCGCTGAGATCGCCGCCGCCATTCCAGCCAGTCCAGCCGATGCCCATATCGAGCCAGGGGTGGTCGAGCTCGTTGCGCATTTTCGTCAGCATCAGCCATTTAGGCAGATCAACGCGCACGCCTTCTTTCATGTAGGTTTTGCCACCTTTGACAGTGAAACCCCATGGATCCCAGAAGTCGAAACTCTGAATTTTGAAAGAATCCTGATTGGCCTTGTTGAGAAAAAGGCCGTGGCTCGGAGCAACCATACCGACGGCATTCGATTTAAGCGGGCCCTTGAGAAGCATGGCCTTGAGAGTCTTCTTTACTTCGACCTGCTTGCGGGTGCGATGAAAGCTGCCAAGTGAGTTTATGGTGATGGTTCCCTGGCGGGCGATTTCGCGCGGAACGCCCTGAGCAACAAGAGCTTCGAAAGCTTTTTTGTCGAGATCCCAGGTGAGACGGGCCTTCACTGCGCCACCTTCGACAATCGGAGCGACTGAACCGCTGCCATCAGATAGCCTTGTCAGGTCGACATCGACGCTGCCCGAATCCTGGCCGGTGATCAATTTGTAAAATGCATTTTCTGGGTTGTTCATCTGGCTTTTAACGGTGAACAAAGTTTCTTCAATACCAGATTCAGCCAGCAACAGAGATATCGTGGAATCGACATAGTTTTCGGAATGGTAAACTTCGCCACGCATGAAATAGATCATGCCATAGACGATAATGCTGATCACCGCAATGGTACAGATTGTAAAAAACAGGGCAAGACCTGTTCTTCTGCTTAAAATATTCATGTCTGCCGCTCCCTTCGAGCACGTGGCCATTTCTTTAATAATAACAACCTACCACAGTTTGCGCAAGATTAAGAACTGTAAACCGCAGGTTGTCTGCGGTCTGCGAAAGTGGTATTTTATCTTGGCAAGAATCCGAAGTTTTACAGGTGACCAAATGCATTCCAGCCCGCTTTCTACCGCAAAAAATATCCTGGAGCTCGAAAGTGAAGCGCTGCGCACCGCTTCTGCCAACCTGGGCGACGAACTGATCAGGGCTGTAGACCTGATTTTGACCAGTCCGGGTCGTCTGATCGTCTGCGGAATGGGCAAATCAGGCCTGGTTGGCCGCAAAATTTCCTCGACGCTTTCCAGCACCGGCACCCCTTCGTTTTTTCTGCACCCAGCTGAAGCCTTGCACGGCGACCTTGGAATGATCAGAGAGCGTGACACCGTTCTTCTCCTCTCCAATTCAGGGGAAACCGAAGAAATCGTCAGACTCATTCCGTTTCTTCGCCGCATTGGAACCAGCATCATCGCCCTAGTCGGCAACACCGGGTCAACCCTGGCCCGCATGGCTGATGTGATCATCAATGCCGGGGTCGAACGTGAAGCCTGCCCGATGAATCTTGCCCCGACAAGTTCGACCACCGTTGCCATGGCACTTGGCGATGCCCTGGCCGGCGCCCTGATCGAAGCCCGTGGTTTCAAGGAAAAGGATTTCGCGCGCCTGCATCCTTCCGGCAGTCTGGGGCGACGCTTTGTAGCCGTCAAAGACCTGATGCACACCGGGGCCAGCATTCCACGCTGCGCACCTGATATTCGACTGCGCGAAGCGGTAGTCAGCATGTCAAAAGGCGGATTCGGCGCACTGGTGATCGTCGACTCCGAAAACCGCCTGCTTGGCGTCTTCACCGACGGCGATCTCCGGCGTTATTTTGAACGCAGTGCTTCCTGCAATCTGGACGTACCACTCAGTGAAGTCATGACAGTAAAGCCCAGATGCACATCTCCAACCCGACTTGCCATGGAAGCTCTGAAAACGATGGAAGACAAGTCGATTACTTCTCTTCCGGTTGTCGACAACGAAATCGTTGTCGGTTTTCTGCACCTGCACGATATTCTGCGCTCACGCCTGGTGTGATTACCTGCCCGGCCATTCTGCATTAAAGGTACTTCACGACCGGCCCTTTTATCATTATACTTGTACACATGATAAACAGATGCAGAATAATCATATTGCTGTTCATGATTCTGACTGCCCTTCCGGCTCCGTCAGAAGCGTCGCTCGCTTCTGATGCCCTCGCGAAGGCAAGAGCTGCGATGCAAAGCGCTTTTCAGCTGAGCTTTCTTCACAAACTGCCAGTCATTTTTTACAAAAAAAGCTTCGACACTCTCTTTTCTCACGCCAACAAAAGCATCGATGAAATGAATCTCAAATATGGCGGGCAGACTGTTACCAGGCAGAATTTCCAGGACGACAAAGCCACTCATATCAAAAAATCCGCAGAACTGGCTCTGCACATCAAAAGTCTGATCGGCTCAGCCCATCTGGCCTACGGAATAACCATGGTAGTCGGTCTTCTTAAAGAAGCGATAGACGGCTCTTTTCTTAACCCCAAAGGCTCGCGCAGCAAAGATGATCTGTATGCCGACGAAGTCGGTGCCCGGATAGTCTTTGGCGAAGACAAGTTCGACGCCTCGCTGAACAAGCACCTCGGCAGCTTCGTCAAACCCGGAACCGCCAGCGCTTCTGCCCCCGTCGAAAGCACGGCCCCAACAGCACAACCTGCCCAGGTCAACCCGTTTGCCAGCGACCAGCAGCTGAAAATTGGCAATTCCGATCGAGAACAACTGATCAAACGTTATTACGAAGCCGCTGAACGCGGTGATTCAGAAACAATGAAGAGTCTGGGTGCGCAGCTACAGACGCAGCCCTGAATCTGCACAAAAAAAATGGCTGACTCGAAAGTCAGCCATTTTTTTATACGGATTATTTGCTGCCCAGAGTCGCAACCATTACTGCTTTGATGGTATGCAGGCGATTTTCTGCCTGGTCGAACACTCTTGAGAATTTGCTTTCAAATACTTCGTCAGTGACTTCCATGGCCCCGACTTCTTTCGAAACGGTAGTTTCATTGTTGTGGAAGGCCGGCAGACAATGCAGGAACAGCGGTTTTTCCTTGCCGGTCATTTTGAGCATCTTCATGTTGACCTGATAGGGTTTCAGCAGTTTGATGCGGGCGGCCATCTGGTCTTCTTCACCCATGCTGGCCCAGACGTCGGTGTAGAGAACGTCGGCACCTTTGACGCCTTTGGCAACGTCATCAGTGATAATAAGTCTGGTATTGCTTTCGGCAGCGATAGCTTCAACTTCTTTTACCAGGCCCTTTTCCGGGAACAACGACTTCGGCGCTACAATGCGGCATTCGATGCCCATCTTGGCGCAACCGATCATCAGAGAGTTGGCCATATTGTTGCGACCATCGCCGACATAGGCAAAAGTCAGACCCTTGAGTGAGCCGAAATATTCTTCCATGGTCAGCAGGTCGGCGAGAACCTGGGTCGGGTGATATTTGTCGGTAAGGCCGTTCCAGACCGGAACGCCAGCATATTTAGCCAGCTGTTCTACGGTTTCGTGTTTGAAACCGCGGAACTGGATGCCGTCAAACATGCGGCCCAGAACTCTGGCGGTATCGGCAACGGTTTCCTTTTTGCCGAGCTGAATGTCGTCTTTACCAAGATATTCAGGATGAGCACCTTCATCGACAGCAGCGACAACAAAAGCGCACCTGGTGCGGGTAGATGGTTTTTCAAAAATAAGAGCAATGCTCTTGCCTTCAAGATTGCGGGGTTTTACACCGGCATATTTGAGACGCTTGAGGTCCGCCGAAAGATTGAGAAGATAGCGGATTTCATCGGGAGTAAAATCTTTGAGAGTGAGAAGATGTCGACCAACAAGATTCATTGCCATAATTCATTCCCTTTCCTGATTAAAAAGTGACCGGAACCAGAAAATTAATAGCATTGAACTCTGATTAAATCAAGCCTGCTGATTATCAACGGGAGGACGGACAAGGGCCCCGTGGCATAGAATCGCAAAGCCGCAATCTTCGCAGGCCTCACCCGCAGAAGGCTGCCAGAGTGTCTCGTTTCGAATAGCTCTGACCGTTTCTTCTGCGTAACGCTCAAAACTGTTCAGGTCTGGCTCTATTTCAACCACCTCGACCTTTGTCGCGGTGAGATAAGCTATCGAAGAACGTGCGAAATTAAGACAACCACTTTCTCCGAGAATCCCTCTGGCAGCGGCAATTCTGTATAGCGCCAGTTGATCGCGATAACTTTCGTGCGCTTCAGGCGAATAATGCCGGGTCTTGAAATCGATAATGCCGATTTCGCCATCCTTACGATCGACACGATCGGCGAAACCACGAATGAAATATGCACCTTCAGGCGCTTCGAACTTGACATTGACCTCGGCTTCAATCATCCATGGATTGCCCGCGCCGAGCTCGGATAGAGCATACTGCCCGACAATCGCTCTGACCTTTGCAGCAACCTCCTTCCCGGTCTCGCCATGGAACGGAATCAGCGAATCCAGAAGATCACCCGCAAGCCGAGCGGCGGCGGTGCGATCGGCAAGACCGTGACCGTCCTTTCCATGGAACAGTCGGATCGTCTCATGCACCAGAGTGCCACTGACACCAGCCGGATTTGCCGGTCTCTCTGCAAACGACTCTATATGACGGCTCACAAAGAAATAGCGGCGTGGGCAGCTACGGAACAACTTCAAATCCTGAAGAGAGAAGAACTCCTGACCTCGACCTGCAGGCAGACTGATGGCTGGAGTCCGATTGATAAAAGCCGCTATTGATCTGATGTCTCTTTCCAGCTCGGCGGGTGGCGCAGCCATCGCTGGCTGCAGGCTTTTCACCTGAGGTTCTTCACAACCAGACTCAAGCCAGCGTTCGAGAAGACCGGGCCATTCCGGCAGAGGCAGAACACTGCCAAGACTCGGGTTGTCAGCAATAATACTGCATACCTCATGCAGGGGTTCGACCTGCTCCTTTTCGCTCTCAGGTGGCAGACTGCGCGCCTGCCTGCCATGAACGATCAGAAGATCTTCAGCTCTCGTAAATGCCACATACAGTTTGCGGCGGTCTTCACTTGTAGCTGCTGTTCTATCGGCGCCTGAATAATCGGCAAAAGCAGGAGAAGCACCTTTTGAGGCAGGCAGAGTCGGATCATTAACGATAAGGCCATGCTGGCGGTCAAAATGTATACGGCCGGCCGCCCGATAAGCCCGTCTTTTCAGGAACGGGCAGATGACCACCGGAAACTCGAGCCCCTTTGACTTGTGGATGGTCATGACCTTCAGAGCATCGCCTTCTTCAAGACCAAGACCAGCTTCGTCTTCATCTATATCTGCCAGCAGAATACGCTCGATGTAGAGCAGAAAATCATGCAGGGAGGTAAACACACCGTTCTGCTCAAAATTTCTGACGATCGCAATGAATTTTCCCAGGTTGTTTTCCATGCGCCGGCGCCTCAGCTCTGATGACTGCGATGCTGCATATTCATAAAATCCGGCTTGTTCAAGCACCGTATGGCATAGATCGAGCAGACCCGGCCTTGAGCTGCGGTCCTTCAGAAGAATGTAAAGCTGCCTGAACTGTCTGGCGTTCAATGGCAGTTCTTCTTCCTTCAATGCCAGAATATGAGGCAGCAGCGACACGTTTTCGCTGCGACCTGCACTCGACAGGGCCGCAAGTTCGGAATCCTTCAACCCATATAAGGGGCCGGTAAGTATTTTGGTCAGCGAATAATCATCATTTGGCTGAACCAGAAGCCGTAGAAACGCAAGAATTTCATCGATTTCACTGCGGGCATAAAAGCTGAAACCTCCCGACATCACATAAGGAATCTGCCTGGCTGCCAGGGCATCTTCGAAAGCACGCGGCAAGCCGCGGATGCTGCTGACGATAACCGCTATATCTCCAAAGCATGCCGCCCTATGTTCACCGGTGCGACGGTCGCGCAGACGCATTCCAGAGCCTGCCACTGCACAGATCATCGCCGCAAGCTGTTCACAGACCTCAGCATCAGTCTGCTCATCAGGACTCAACAGACAGGATACTGCCGGAACACGCGGAGAAGCCCCTCGACGCGCCGTTTGCCGGACAAACATGCCGCCGCAATCGCCGCCGGCTTCGAGAAAGCTGTCGGCAAGATCGATTATTTCACGATAAGAACGAAAATTGTCACGCAAAATTACGTCAGTATCGGCGGCAAAATTACGGAATGTCTGAATATCGGCACCCTGAAAACGATAGATACTCTGTTTTTCATCGCCAACAACGCAAATGTGACTGTCGCGGTCGCGACAGAAAAGATCGACTATTTCCAGCTGATCAGGGTTGTTATCCTGAAATTCGTCGATGAGAAACACACGTCTTTGTGGGGTGATGCCGCCCTGTCGCAGATCGCGAACCAGATTTCGGCCTCGGATCAATATTTCATCGAAGTCGAGCAGACCTCGTCTGTCAAGTTCTTCAAGATAGCAGCTGTAAAAGCGGAAAATCCACTCCAGACATCGCTTTTCGAGCTCAGTAACGCCGGCAGGACGGTTCTCGAATCTGTGACGGGCCAGGTTATAGAATTCAGCGGGCTTCAGCAGATAACGGCGAATCTTACTGAGTGCTGCCGGAAATTCTTCGACCAGCTTCATTGCTGCCGCCGCGCCTAATGCTTCAGGGCCATCGATAATTCGGTCACCAAAAATGGCGGCGAATTTTTCTACCAGCTCATCGGCGATCAATTTGCGGTTGTTCTCGGCAATGACCGCGTCTGAACGGTCGATTCCTGCCCCAAATGGGTCCTGGCGCAAAAATCTCGAGAGAAAGGAATGAAAAGTCGAGACTTCCATATCGCGCAATTTTGCGGGAGACAAACGACGCTTTTCGACCAGACGGGCTTTCATTTCGGCCGCTGCCTTGGTCGTATAGGTTATTGCCACGATCTCATCGGCTCTTACTCCTTGTTCGAGCAGAGCAGCAATACGGCGGGTCAAAACTTCGGTTTTTCCAGAACCGGCACCGGCCGAAATTCGCAAACGACCGCGGGCAGCAAGAATGACGGCCTGCTTTTGCTCTTCGGTCAATCCTGCGGTTAAAAGTTCAGAAATCAGAATTGTCATGGTTCTCCCTGGCAATTTTCAGCTCTTCAAGCCGTTCCTGACAGAATGGATAAAATTCACATGCAGATTTTCTGCTAAGATCATGATTGAGACAAGACCTGGCATCAGGGTGAGCTGAAGGGCGGCAATCGAAGGTTCTATCGTTCCTGATACTCTCAAGAACGGATTTCAATCGTTCCTCGAATCCTGCGAAGTCCTGATCACTTACTTCCCGGCCATATTCCGGGCCATAGCCGTAATTCAAGGCCGCCGATCTGAGAAAACCGGCCTGCATATCGCGAAAGTTCTTCTTATAAGGTTCTTTCTTTACATAGAGCAAAACTGCCGAGGCCCGCCTGAAACCCATCCGACGGCATGACAAAAGATAGAGAGGCATCTGCAGTTCTCGAGGAAGGCCTTCAGAAGGAAAAGCCTGCTCAAAAATTTTATCTGAGGTCTGAGCATCCTGACTGGTTTTGTAATCGACGACCATAGCGGCATCGTCAGCCGTTTTGATCAGTCTGTCAAAGCGGCCACGCAGACGACACTGATAAAAATCAAAATGAAAGGAATGCTCGACACCCACAGTTTCACGCGGCGGAACCTGCTGACAGCCATATACTGCTTCACAATAGGCCGGCAGGGCCTTTTTTATTGCGTCAGCTTCAAGGTGGCGCTGAAAAAATTCAAGATTACCCAGCAATGGCATTGCTGCAGTTGAAACAATCTGTTCAAGGTCATCTGCAGATGGACTCCTGCCTTTTTCCCAAAGACTGCCGGGTTTGTGCAATGCTTCAAGACAGGCATGAAAAGCATTGCCGGTGATAAAATATGGTTGCCTGGCCAACAGCGGATTCTGAATTCTGAGAATATTGAGAAAGAAAAAGCGGCGCGGGCAGTCGATATAACTGGCGAGCGAGCTGGCAGAAAACGAAAAATTTTCAGGCAGCACGACCAGATCAGATTCTGCCTGAGAAAATCGCCTTGGCCTTATTCCGTGGACTGATACGTCCGGCGGGATCTGGCGTTCAATTTCGGCAAGAACAGGTTCCATAACTGCGATGGCATCAGAATCGAGTCGGGTCAATCTGGTTCTGAACTCGCCAAGAGTAAGAGGCCGCCCCTCATTTTCGAGAGCTTCAGCCTGCATTCCGGCTTCTTCAAGGAATGGTGACGGCATTGCCGGATCAGAACCGAGCCTTTGCGGACAGGTCAGCAGCAATCCCTCCCTGGCACGGGTCAGCGCCACATAAAACAGACGCCGCTCTTCTTCAAGATGATCTTCAAGACTGACCGGGTAAGGGTTGAAAAAGTTGACTTCGCGGCCGGCCACATCGAATTGCCGCCGCAGCGTTTCGATTGTCGAAGTAGAAATCAGTAGATTTTCACGCAACTGCACCGGAAACTGGCCTTCACAAAGGCCACACACAGCCACAATCGGAAACTCGAGCCCCTTCGACTGATGGACAGTCATAATTCGAACACCATCGACAGCAATTTCTTCAACCTGTTCGAGAGTGGATGCATAATAAGTGAGCCATTCATCGAACTCCGGCATCAGATCACGCACTGTCGGCTGCCGGTTAAACTGGGCGCAGAAAACTTCACAAAAATCCGCTATCATGCTGCGAAAATGCAGAATGTTCCTGGCTGGAGAAGAAGTAGGGTCTTTCAACAACTGAGATACTGCCAGCAGCAGGCGGGCAAACACGACCTGCAAACTTTCATCGCTGCAATTATCAAGTATTCTGACAGTTTCAGCGAATGAAGCAGCTCGCAATTGAGTCTCTTCAGATGTTTCGGGCAATTCAGAAAACTCGCCGGCACTGATTTTCTCAAGCAGATGCTGCATGGTAAAAACAGGCGTCAGTTTCGCAAAAACAGCCTGAATCCATAATGTGTCGATGTTGAACACTGGAGAAGAGAAGGCCCGCTGCAGAAAAACATTGCGTTCATCGGTCTGCCCGGCCGCGATCTTGAGCAGAGAAGCCAGAGCGATTACTTCCTCAGATTTAAAGAACTTCATATCGCCGGCAATGGCAAACGGAATGTGAAGTGCCTGCAGACATTCGGCAATCAGATCGATCTGAAAGTTGTTGCGCACCAGAATCGCAATATCAGAAGGCCGATAAATCCGACCTTCACCATAAATAAGCAAAGACGCAATTTTTCGACTTAGAAGCCGGGCTTCTTCAAATTCGTCGCGAACCTTGAACAGCCTGACGAACCCCTTAGATTCGCTGGCAGCCCGCAGGATTTCACCGGCGGCATCCTTATCCTTCCAGGCAAGACTGGTGGCCGCTTTTATGATTTCACCGGCCGAACGATAGTTGACGGCCAGAGGAAAAACTCTGGCATTGAAATGCTTTTTGAAAGGGCCTGATGGAGTCATCATCGATGGGTCGGCACCTCTGAAACGGTAAATACTTTGTCTCGGGTCACCGATCACTGCAAGCCGGATATCCTCTGCGTCGCCCTTCAACAGAGTCAGAAGCAGATATTGCGCCGGGTCAGTATCCTGAAACTCATCTACCAGAATAACCCGGAACTTTTTCCGGCATGCCTCAGCAATGCTGTGATCGTGCAGCACCTTGATGCTCAAACTGATCAAATCACGAAAATCGAGATAGCCGGTACGGTTTCTTTCATTTTCATAGGCATGGAATAACGCCAGCAACTCTGACAATCTGGTCTTTATGCGTTCAGACAAACCCTGACAGCCGGATATGGTCGTTTTGAATTCATCAACACTCACCAGGTTCGATTTCAACAATGATATGAACGTCAGAACTTCCTGTTGAAATCCTCTTTTCCGGAGCACCTTGCCGAACTCCAGAAAGGCTTCCGGCTGCTGTCGACTGCAGATGCCGCTCATGATCAGGGCTTCCTTGAAACCGGTCATGAGTTTGAAGTCTGGCTTTATGCCGGCAACATGGTAGTATTCGCGCAAAATGCGGGCACAGAATGAATGAAACGTCGAGATCCA
>CAZPCO010000005.1:0-8521 GCA_964585025.1 uncultured bacterium
CCACCAGAGTTCGGGGTTTAGATGATCAGGCAGATCGAGGGCGATTTCTTTCTCGATAGTGTTCTGCAGATTCTGCAGAACCAGATAGGAATGACCGTTTTCAGATTCGAAAAACAGCCGGTACAGTTTGTCTTCGGCGCCAACTGCAAAGCCAGACCATTCCCAGTTGGCTTCACAAATCAGCTTTTGCTTGTCGTCAAAGACAAAAATGCACTGAGCTCCTTTATCAGCAACGAAAAGGTGCCCGCTGCGACCGACCTCGACCCGGTAAGGCTGTACGAACTTTTCATGTTTGAATTCGCCGAGTTTTTTACCATCCGGGCCATAGTTCAACATACGGTTGTTCATAAGGTCAATGAACCAGAACGACACCAGTTGCCCATTTTCATCGTAAACTGGAGCGAAATCTTCAATCATCACTTCAAGATTAGGTGAACCGGTAGCCAGATCGGCAGAAATCGTGGCAGAAGGCGAGGCCAGCAGAGAAAATTCTCCGGACAGACCTTTATCTTTGCTGAGACGCATCGCTTTGCCGCCGGTGCTGTCAACTACCCACAACTGGTCTTCGACGATACGGAAAGCCTTTGGACCCAGTGGTACAGGCTCTTCGATGCCAGGAAAATTATTATTGTTGATAAAACCGACTTTGCCGGCGCCATCGCCGTAAGGCAGAACGATCTGTGCCGAAGCAGTCTGAGCCGAAGCAGTCAACGCCGCAAAGGAAAACATAAACGCCAGAAGAGAAGAACCGACTCTCATTTTTCAAGAACCTTTCTTTATCAGACTTTGCGCAGAACTCTGCATACCGGTGAATAGTTTGCCGAATGCAGATTGGGCTTTTTCATCGAAGATGAATTACTCATCGCCTGGGCCGTATTGCCACTGGTCATGATGATCCCAATATGTGTATCGTTATCCTTCACACCGTCACCAGTTCGGTCGTAAGTTTTCCAGGTGATGACATCGCCGGCACGATAGGGGGGAACGCTGACTTCTTTCCAGCCAAGGGCCTTGAGTTTCGGAATGGTGTTGAGAACTGCCAGCTGAATACCAGTATTTACACCCGCTGACATCAGAGCCGTGGTAACGACCTGCGCACAACCAAGCGAACCACCGTTGGTGGCCGGATGATAAGGGAAAGATCTCGGAGTGGAATATTTGCTGACCAGATTTCTGGCGGCAGCGACGACTTTGGCGGCAATACTGCCAGTGCCTGGCACGTCAACGATCGCCGACGAACTTGAACTCGAAGAAGAAGAGCCGCCACTGTTTTTTGAGCCAGAAACATACCTTGAATGAATATACCGGGTCTGACCATTGTGGGAGATTTTATACCAGTCTCCATCGCGGCCAATGATCTTCACCTGGTCGTTGTTGTGAAACCAGCCGACGATCTGGCCCCAGGGGCCGGTGCGGATATTGAGAGCTGTATTGACCTTAACGTAGGCATCACCTTCAGGCAAGGTCGCGCTTCCGGAAACCGAAGCACTCTCATTGGCCTGTGCAGCATTCGAACTGGAAGAACCGGAACCCTTATCGCCTGTTTCATGGCCTTTGAGGGTGTCGTTAAAATTCATCGCCATAACCGATCCACCAAAAAGCACCAGGGCAATACAAGCTAGAAATTTTGCATTTTTCATTGTCTCTCTCCTTGCTCAAGCATCGATAATATGCAAGCTAACCCGGGAATCAGCACACATATGAAAACGCGGCAAATACCCATCTCTTAACTCACAACAATTATACTTCACCTGGGGGAAAAAGTTTACAGGAACGTTACTGCCAAGGCGCAACCGGGATTGTTTCATCGTTCTGCTTCTGAAACTCAGATGCATTATCCATATGACAAACAACATCTGGAATTACCTGTATCAATTAATTTTGTAAAAATAGTTTCTCGAAATTGGTGTTTAATTTTGCTTCCAGCTGGTTGCAGATAAAAGACAGCGTACCGGATTGCCTGCCAATGTCTGTTTTCGTCGGCAAAATAATCGTAAAGAAAACTTCATCTTCGTTCGAAAGGGTTCATGGATTTGTTTGCCTCCTTATTTTTCAGGCCCGGGATAAACCCCGGCCCTTTTTTTTTGTGGCAAATACCTGAATCAATTTTTGGGTCTGGCTGCAAGTGCCAGCACCCTTTTCAGCTCATTTTTCAGGTCATCGATCTGAAAAGGCTTCGACAGACAACCTGCGAACCCATGACGGGAATAATCAGCAACGACTGCATCGGTGGAATAGCCGCTGGAAACAATAATGCGGGCAGCTGGATCAGCAGCGAGAATTTTGGTCGTTGCTTCCAGGCCACCCATTCCGGCCCTGACGGTCAGGTCCATGATCACGACATCGAATGGCCGACCGTTCTGCCGCGAAGCCAGATATTTTTCAATGGCTTCATTTCCATCAGACGCATCATCAACTTCATATCCGAAAACTTCCAGCATTTTACGGGTGACTTCACGGATAAGAAATTCGTCATCCATGAGCAGAACATGCGCTCGACTGCATGAATCGACCTCAGGCCTCTGAGGTTCTACCGGTTTGTCAGCAACCCCATTTTTCTCTGGCAATTCAGCCGGAAGAAAAAAAATGAAATTCGAACCTTTTCCGGGCAGAGACTCGACCTTAACTAACCCTCCGTGGCGGGTGACAATACTATGGACAACAGACAATCCAAGCCCTTTTCCATAGGGTTTAGTGGTGAAATAGGGATCAAACACTTTCTGGACAATTTCCGGTGTCATTCCAGAGCCTTCATCTCTAAAGCTGAAGCATATAAAATTACCAGAAAGCCTGCCCTGCAATGTCTCAGGAACTTCAGCAACATTGCCAGCACTTACATGCAGAGTTCCGCCATCGAGCATGGCTTCCCTGGCATTGATCGTAAGGTTGGCAATCACGTTGGCCAGCTGACCCTTATCAGCCTTGGCCAGCCAAAGTCCATCAGGAAGGTCAAAATCTTCTTTTACGTTACTGCCGCTCAGATTGAATTTTACGACATCTCTGACCAGCTCACGAATGCTGACACTCTCAAGAACCGGCGCACCGCCCTTGGAAAAAGTAAGAAGCTGTCGGGTCAGACTTTTTGCGGATTCCAAAGCCATGAGGGAAGTGTCGAGTGCTGCACCTACTTTGTTTTCATCGGTCAGATTCAATTTCGCCAGCTGAATATTACCGAAAATACCGGTAAGAATATTGTTGAAATCATGAGCTATGCCGCCTGCAATCATTCCGATGCTTTCAAGATTGCGCATCCGGCGCATTTCATCTTCAGCCTGTTTGCGGGCAGTAATATCACGGTCGACGCCTCGATAGCCGACAATTCTGCCGGAGGCATCCTGAACAGCGATTCCAGTGGTCTCGAGAATTACTTTTCGGCCATCCCGGTGCAGGTTGATGTTTTCAAGTGTCAGAGCCATGCGTTTTTCTTCCAGGCATTTCTGAATAATTGCGGTAACTCTGGCAATTTCTTCTGGCGGCATCAGCTCAAAAGGCGTTTTTCCGACAACTTCATCGGGGCGGTAACCCAGAATATTCTGAACCTGAGGACCAACGTAGGTATATATCCAATCGCTGTTGACTTCCCATATCCAGTCTGTTGAAGACTCAACGAGACTGCGATACTTTTCTTCGCTCTGCTGCAGCTGCTGGGACAGCCTTTTTATTCTCAGTTCGGCAAGGCCCTGTTCTGCCAGCATCACGGCTAGCTTGCCGAGAAAGTCGAGCACAGACTTGAATCGTTCCTCGCTTACCACCGGAACTTTACTCAGAGCCAGCAGGTAGGCCTCAACATCATACCCGAAAACTTCAGCCTGTTTTCTGAAATGGTTGTAATCAGGCTCACCAAGAAGAATCTGGCCTGAAACGAGGTTTGCCAGATGCACTCCATCGACGATAATCGGTGTTGCACCATCGCACAGCCAATTGTCGCACCTGCGCCAATGCATCTGCAATTGATCTTTGAGCGCCGAAGTTAACTCAACGTTGCTCTTGTGGCAAAAATTTGCCGATGCCGGGCAGACCCGGTGAAATTTGGTACAGATATCACGCCAGCCGGTAGAACTGATAAGTTCCTGGTCTGGAAATAAAATAAGCTCGGTCGTAAAACCCGTAGCAACAGAAAATGCTTCCAGCATAGCATGCAGTCGTGGAATATCCACAAGATCACAAAAGGCATATTTGCCATCGATCAAATTAGCATCCTTTGCCACCAAATTCTCCTGGAATGCGGAAATTATTACGGGCATCCGGCGAATGTTTATCTATAAGCTGCAATATCACCAATATACCTTGCTGAAAGAATATTCCGCAACCGGATAAGATATCAGATACCGATTCTCCCCCAGATTTGTCATTAAATATTTCGCACAGAAAAAAAGCGAATAAGCAGATTCTAGTCATATCAACCACTGAATTCGCAAGATTCAAGGTTTATCGAGCAAGTTTTTCAGCATTGTCCGGCAAGGCAACTTTTTAGTTGCCAAGGGTATTTGTTTGGCTCGCTGCGGTCGATAGTCAATCTGGTCTAAACCAAAATCTTCTGGAAGTGAAAAGCCATGGAAAAAACCTCGGTTGATTTTCTGCTGCAGCTGCTGAATACCCCTTCGCCATCCGGTGCTGAATCTCGTCTGCAAAGAGTCTGGCTCGACTATGTCAAAAAATTTGCCGCAGTTGAAACTGATCATGCGGGCAATTCATTTGGAATACTGAACCCCGAAGCATCTTTCAAGGTGATGCTGGCTGGTCATAGCGACGAAATCGGGATGATAGTCAACCGCATCGACGATAAAGGTTTTGTCTATTTTAATCAGGCCGGGGGCATCAACCCATATCTGCTGCCCGGACTGAAGGTTGAAATACTTGGTTACCAGGGCAAATCCATCAAAGGAGTGATTGGCTTCACCCGCAAAGCAAACGGCGATGCTGCTGGAAAACCAAAATGTGAAGATTACTTCCTGGATTGCGGCTTCAGCAACGGCGAAGAACTCAAAAAACATATCCGGGTCGGCGATTATATTCTCTACCGCAGTGAACCTGAGATTCTCAACGGCGACCGGGTGGTCTGCAAAGGCCTCGACAATAAAACTGGCTCATTCATGGTTGCCGAAATACTGAAAAAGCTCAGCAAAAAAAAGCTTAAAGTCGGTGTCTACGCAGTCAGCACCACCGGAGAAGAAACCAACATGCGCGGTGCTCACTGCGCTGGTGCGACCGTCAAACCCAATATGGCAATTGCGGTCGACGTCACTTTCAACACCGACACTCCGGGCGAAGAAAACAAACGCGCCGAAGTGTCACTCGAGAAAGGCCCGGCACTGTCGATCGGCAGTCCGATCAATGTCAAAATCAACGAACTGATCGAAAAGGCGGCAAAAAAGCTGAAAATGCCGCTTCAACTCGAGCTCACTCCGTCAAGAACGAGCACCGATGCCGACAAGATCATGTTCAGCGGTGACGGAGTGCCTGTTTCACTTGTTTCATTGCCATTGCGCTACATGCACTCACCGATCGAAATGGGTTCATTAAAAGACATGGATCAGATAATCGATCTGCTGGTCGAAACCATTGCCGGTCTTAGCGGCAAAGAAGACCTGCGACCAATCAGGCCCTGAGAAAAGGATATTTAATTTACTCCCTGATCTGACAACCGGGTGGATCACCAGTGATCTGCCCGGTTTTTCATTTGACTGGCGGAATGAGCTCTTCATAGCCGGCAAACAGATCTGGATTTTTCGGGTACAACACATTGCGCATTCCCGGGAGATTACGGGGTGCGGCACCCTGAAGAATTCGCCGATAGCAGTCTTCTTCATCTTCAACCCAGGCACCGCCGATAATATCCACACCAAAATCGAACAATGCATCGCTCAATGGAACCGATGGCCCGACGATAATGAAGATCGAGCCCGGTTTCTTCAGTGCCAGAAGACCTTCAATGGTATCATTGAGACAGGTTACACCAGTCATTGCAACTACATCAGCTTTTGGAATGATCTTAACCGCGTCTTCGGCGGGAAAATCGCCTTCCTGGGGCCGCTTTTCGATGACAGAAAAGTCTAGAGCCCGATGTTGAATGGTTTCCAGGTGAGGAAAATGGCCGACAACCGCAACTCGTTTGCCCTCGCCAAGCCGGGCAGCAAGCTCAAGAGCGTTGCCGGAAAAATATCTTCGGCCGTCAAGAGGCAGGGCACTGTTGATTGCCGCAACCGCAAACGAGCGTTCGAGTCCCTGCAGCGAATCTGTCCAGCCAAGAATTTTTTTCAGTCCCAGTGTTTCGATTTCCCCGAGATTTGTAACCGGCTGAGGTATCCGATGCTCAAAAATGCGGTCATCGCTCAGGGTCATACAGATGCCAAGGCGGGAAGACTTGACCATAGTCATGAAAGCGCAGGTTGCCACCCGCTGCAGGGGGCGGGCAAAATTTTCTTGAGGAATTGTACTCTTAACCGCTTCAAGAATCAACGACATGGTTCCCCCCACAAAGTATTGATTAGTATTGTATAACATACAACTATGTGACCTCAAGCACATATTTTTCGTAATGCCCGCATCAAAGCAAAACTGCAGCCAAAAATGATTTTATAACTGGTACCAAATATAAAAGCGTAGCAGGCAGACGGGAAATTGGGTTATAATTTACCGACATGGAAGCGCTCAGAAGAATCTTAAAGCTGCTCGGAATCATCAAAGATCGTCGTCTTAAAGAAATCCAGAACGGTCAGGACTCCTTCACAACCTGTTCTGCTGAGGAACTGCAGGCATGGCAGGACTTCGTCGCCTGGATAGATCTTCAGGAAGCTTCACCAGACAATCCAGCCCGCCGACTTCTTGCTGAAATTCTGCTCACCTGCGGCAGCATTTCCGAAAGGCTGCAGTTTTTTCAAAGCCGTCAGCAGGCCCGTGACGACTGGGCTGAAATACTGCGTTTCGCTGACCTGCCAATACAGTTTGCCCAGAATACTTTTGAAGCGTTGAATGCCGAGTTCGCCAGAGCCGGAACCATCAGAGACCAGATCGCCATTATCAACAGTTTCTTTTCGACTGCTGACCCGACCCATGCCGAAATGCTGCTGCTGCTGGTCGAAGGCAACACCGGCCGACAGATTCAGCCACAGACACAGCAGGCTCTGGAACTGTTCGAACGGGAAACTGCCGTTCGCGACCGGCTCAAATCTCTATTGGACGGCGAATTGAGCGACACTCTGCGCTGGTGGCTTATCAGATCGACAAACTCAGCGGTAGGTGCTTCACAGGCATTTCTGCGCGATACGGTAAAGAACCGACGCGACCTGCGTCTGCAATGCATGCTGATGCCAATGCTGCTGAAAACCGGCTTTGAATGGGCCAGCCGAAGCGAAGGCCAGGCGGCGGACTTTGTCGAATCGATGCAGTCACATATGTATGCAAATCGGATTGCCAGGCTTGCCGAGCTGATCGAACCAGCATGAAAGCAGTCTGTTTTTAAACCCGGCACACAATAAGCAGTGCCTGTACATCTGCTCCGGCAGCGACAAAGCCGCTGGTAACCGCATCATAAATGCCGCCGCAGTCATCAGAACAACTGATCGAAAGTCTTTCCGCAATACTGACCGGTGCAATTTCCCGGCCGGCATAAGCAATGAGAATCTGGCCTGCTTCAATATACAGTTCCAGGGGGCTTTCAAGCAGACGTATCTCTTTATGACCGAGGTCATACAGCATCAATCGAGGCATGTTTACCCCGGCGGCACTTACCTTGCCGTCAGACATCAGCACGAAGCTCTGCAGCTGGATAGCAGTAATGCCGGTATTTTCCCGACTCTTCCTCAGCAGCTCAGTCAATGAAGAGAGGAACCTGGCGGGATTGTCGGACAGTCGCTGCAATTGCATGGTGGCTGATTTTACGAACGCCAGAACCAGGCTTCCGGCTACACCGGGGTCGAGGGCACGGCCGAACACCAGACGGCAATTCGCATCATCGGTCTCAATCCGGTCAAAATACTCGCCACTGAAACCTGACGTCATGCCGGCACGACAGAAATACTGCAGACAACCGACCTTTTGCGGCTCGGGCATCCGGGTAATCAGTTTTTCCTGAACCTGCGAAGCAACGTGCAACTCTTCAAGATCTACGAGAGTTTCATTGAAAATCATCGCCAGATGACCAAACTCATCACCGCCGAGATCCGGTACCCGCCAGGCGAAATTGCGTTCATTCAAAGCGACTACCCCGGCCTGCAGCTCATTGAGAGGCTGAAGAATACTGCCGGCAATGAACAGCCCGACCGACATCGAAATCAGCAGGCTGACAAAAGCAAGCAGACTCAACAGACGCCGTTTATCTTCAACCTGAGCATCGATGCGGCTCAGCGGAAACAGTCCCAGCAGCCTGATATTCGCAAGCGCTACGCATTTATGCCCGAACAGAAGGCAGGGCTCGCCCTTGAATACACAATTCTCAGGGCGTGCGACATTGCGGTCACGCAGCTTCAACGCGAAGTTCCTGAGTCTGGGATCAGTAAGAATTTCCTCGGGATATCCGATA